>JAQUQE010000005.1 GCA_028716225.1 Dehalococcoidales bacterium
TGATACTGCTGGTTTGAAGAGCCGAGCCATAAGGACTGACCTGCGTTGTCCTCACTTGCTGTCCTGTTATCATTGCTTTACCTCCATTTTATTCTTGCTTAAGAATGCCTAACGGTTAATCAAAGCCTTTGGACATGCCTTTAAACATAGGCATGAGCATCATCATAACCATCATAATCATGATCAGCGGCATGATTGCCGTCAGCATTTCCGTCATGCCCCCACCGTCCGTCTGGTAGGCTGTCACGCCGGTCTGAGCGGGCTGAACCGCGGTCTGCTGTGGGGAAACCAGCGTTTGCGCTGGGTTTACCAGAGTCTGCAATGCTTCCATGGCGCTAGTACCTCCTCATTATCATTACTGTACTGTTTATGGCCTTACTGCCTTTCTCTACACAGGCTCATCGCTCTCAAGGCTGCCACCCCAGCCGCAAAAAGGACCGATGTGACTAAAACTGTTCCGAGAATGGCGTGGTAAGATATTAGCTACCGGCGCCGGCTATAAAACCACGGCCCCACTTGTCCGGATCAGGAGCACGGTATTCTCCCGCATCAACCCCGGCGCTATAGGCTCTCTTGGTAATCGGACCGAAAGGAAGCCTGCCGTACTCCTCCTTCATCCGGGGCTTGGCGGCGTTATATTTATCCGCCATTACCCCTGCTTTCTCGGAAAGCTTGCGGCGACCCTTTGCCGCCATCTCTTCTAGTGTTCTTGCAGCCATAACTTGCACCTCCTAAAAATTCTCCAACTGGCCGGGTGGGGCCAGCTTGGAGGCTGCAACCTTGGCCCAAAAGGAAAGGGGGCTAGCCCGAACCTTCTGAGTTCAGGTTGCTAGCCCCCTTTAATTGACTTGAGAGCTCTACCGATGAAAGTAAAAAGCCTTGAGAGCCGACTTTCACCGGCTAGCTCTCAAGGCTTACACTTTCTCCGTTATCACACCTTATTTAGTTTGTCAAGTCCCTGTTGGAAAAAGCTTACTAATATTTCAAAATTGGATTGTTTAAACCTCACCTGGATACAGATTCAAACCACCTGCGCCATTTCTTATCCTGAGTATCTTTGAACCGCCTCAGTTCACGCTTCTTAATCACTTCGATTTTGCCAGGTGGAAACATCTCCGTCAGTTCCCTTTCATGTCGAACTGGCGAGCCCCTTAATTTGCGAACTAACAGTTCTAGCTTCATTTGTCTTTGTACCTTTTGACCTTCACATGAAACGCTTTCTCAATCATCTGTGGCATCCAGTCAACAAAACCGTCAAGCATGATTTCCTTCATCTTTTCTGTCTGGTTATTCTCGATAAGAGATACCGGTTTGATTACCACCCTGTCTCCCTGCCTGGCTACACGCACCTCTAATTGCGATAAGGCTTCTTTCGCCGCCGGAGGCAGATTGTTGAATTGCTGGTTCATAAGCCCCCACATCATGTCAACCATCGGATTCCCATCAAAACCAGTCTGCTGAGCTGTTACCATTTCTAACCTCCCTATAATATTAAATTCTTGGCTATCTACTTAATCTTCCCACTCATCAATACTGTGATCCTCTATCCCTGATCCGACATCTGACGCTATCTTTCTATTCATCTCTTGCCCTCCATAGGGAGGAGGTTCAGTTGTAGTCTGACCTTGTTTACCCATACTAAAACCTCTCATCATCCTCTCGATAGTCTGGCCCAGAATAGGCTGAAGCGCGCCGACCATCATTGACATCATGGGATTAGGAGCAGAAGCTGTCATTTGAGAACCAAGTTGGTGAAGTGCTCCCTTGAGGTCCTTGTTGCCCTCAAGGGTAGCCTCTGCGAGCTCGGCCGCGATTATCTTAGCTGCCTGTCCCTCGGACTCCCTCATCTCTTGGGCCATTTTGATAATAGGTACCGCTTGCTGTACACCCATGGCGGATAGCTCTTGAGCCACCCTCACCCCCACCAGCACTGATCTAACGCCATACTCGACACCCGAATCAAAAATCTCAGCCTGGCCATCTACCATCGTCGGCAGCCTTAATTCCTGCACGAGCTGCTCTAGAGGCGATTGTCCTCTCTTAACAACAGCCTTCGTGTCTTTTGTCGGTTCAGTAGCCTGGGATTCCTTTGCCTTCTCCTGGTTATGCTTAAACCTCATGTGGCCGGATAATCCGGCTTTATCCTTTAACTCCTTGCCACAGACTTCACAAATTACCTTTTCCTTCTCCATATCGGCCTCCATCGCTACTACAGTTAGCAGCTTGTGGCGCTAGCTTTGACCACTTCAAATATTGTGCCTAGCAACCACTCCTAGTAGCTATAGCTAGTGTAGTAGCTTAGTATCCTACTCGAAGTATATACTCCGCAGAGGGGGTAACCCCCTCTAGTTCCCCGTTATCACATGTAATTCACTTTGTCAAACCAGCCCCATGACGACGTAATAGCTCAAGAACATCGTCCACTTCTTTTTTGGTTTTTGCTAGCCTGGCTATCCTCACCGCTTGTCTCGGATCGGGGAACCGGGAGGGAAACTGCCACGTCTGTTGCCCAATGTATGCTGCCAAGTCGGGAGATATATTCTCATGCTTCACCAGGATATTGGTAGACACGGTCAAAAAGTCATTGAGACTGTATGGCTTGAACTCAAGCACCATGAACCGCGAGATTAGCTCCGGTGCTAGCCTTAAGGTGTTACAAGCAGCAAAAACTCTGGTATCTATGGTGATCGAGCGCTGCTTGCTATGCTTGGTTTCTGAGACTATGCCCGTAGCCATCAGTGATAGAAGCACCGAGATATCCTTTGTTCCTATTCTATCTATCTCATCAACCAGCAGGATCTGGGGCTGTGCGTCAAAGAGCAAGTCGGCGATACCAGCCCGGCTAGACTGAGAGCCGATGATATACGGCGCTCCTAATCTTGAAAGCTCCATGAGAAACATAGTCTTAGCCGAGGCGGGAACACCGGTAAAAAGGAGATGAACCGGCTTCTCGCTCCTAAGCACTACTCCTATAAGTTGCTTGATGTCGTTGTAGCCCTCAATCACATCAAAAAGGTCGTCAGGTATCTCTAGTTTTTCCGTCTCCATCTCTGTAGTCTCCGGTTGCTCCCCAGTCTCAACTGCCCTCCTGCCAAGCTCAGAGAGACGGTACCCCGTATAGCTATTACTCTTGAAGGGGTTATCCAGCAAACCCTCAAGAAAGAGCCGATTAAGGACGGCCGGTTGCTTTCGTACATCTCTAAACGACCAGCCAAGTTCACCACCCTGTGTGCTAAAAGGCCAGGTCTTCTCCAGCTCTGCTATTTCATTAAGGATTCCAATGTCGCCTTCTTTCATCGTTTACCTCCTTATTTCTTCAGGTGATGAAACGTAAGGTAGAATCTTTTTATTCACGAGGACATGTCAGATCACATTGTTTCATACTACCCACCTTACCACCCCCTTTCTCTCTCTATAGCCTCATAAGCTGTCTGCACCATCTGAAAAAACCGGTTAGTGCCCTCGGTACCGGAAGCGTCAGGGTGAAGTTTGCGAGCCAGTTCACGATGCCTCGCCTTCACCTCCTCATCGGATGCGGACCTATCCAAACCCAAAATCCAATAAGGGTCAGCCGCCGGCTGCCCTTGTCCCCGCAGCGCTCCCAGTAAGCCGGTGAAATCCACGCCGCTGCTACGCAGAAATTCCGTAAACTTCTGGGGGTCAAAAGCATCCCCCATCACCGAATCGGCATAGCCCCCTACAATCCCCTGAAAATCCTCGCACCATTTCGCGCTGAGCTTATTAAGATCGCCAACCCATGACTTGTGCAGTTCGTCAAATTTCCCAGTCATCGATAGTCCTCTGGCTTATATTCCATATAGCACTTGAGACATGTAGGGTAGCTCCTGAAAGTACCATAGTCCAGGCACATAGCAAACTTGTCTCCCTCTTTTATTGTCGTACCGCACTTCCAACATTTGTGGTTCCGCCTGGCTATCTTGATTGCTTTTGGGGGCTCTCTATACTCTAGCGCCATTACACCCATGAACCCTTCCTCCTATGATCCATAACTAACAATCCCTCATTTTTGTCATCTCTCCTTTAGTGAATGGCCGGATATAGTATCCTGTATTTGTGAACGGAGAATCGGGAGCACAATGCGCTACCCTGTGCCCCCTCATCGATTTGGTGCCATCGGTAGCACAATGGATATGGAAGCAACGACAGAAAGGGCACCAAACAATCAATTGCCCGTTTTTTATAAACCCCTTTAACACCGGGATCCCATCCCTAGGTACAAATCGCTCAATATCGTAAACCATCGAATAAATACTCCTTTCTTTGTTAATTTATCTTTCACGTCTTTCAATCATCTTTCAGGGGGTGAACGATGATTTCGGATAAAGGAATCCCCCACCGGCCGAGCTCTCCAAGATTTCTTTCACCCTCCTGACCGCGGTTACTCCCGAAGGTCCGCATCTGTCAACTCTCTGTCACTACCACACGACTGGGCTCAGCTTCAAAATCTTGCACATCTTGCATCTTTCTTTCATCTGACCCCTCATCTTTCACCTTCAGGGGGGTTATATATACCCCCTGAAAGATGAGGGTGAAAGAATCATAAATCCCCCTCTATTTCAGTAAGACCCCACTTATCAATCACCCTGACTATCTTCCCTTTATCTTTTAGCCGCTTGATAGCGGAATCTGCGGCGCCTCGGGATATGCCTAAAGTATCCGTTATTTCCTTAGTCGACATTAACCCATGCTTAAGAACTTCCTGAATCTGCATCTGAGTGCCAAGTCCGGCAAGGAATTCACTTATCGTACGTGGTTGAGCCGGTGACACTTTGATGGTATCTGGGCCGAACTCCAAGTGTATTCCCACCGGCGGATAAAGCTTTTCAAACGGCGGCGGTTTCCTGTTGAAAAGGGCGATATCCATCTCATCTTCTCCGGGGTCTTGACGCTTCCAGACTTCCCAGATTGAGCGAGCTTGGGCTTCGAAGAATACCGAGCCGAAGACTGTTCTCTTCTTTGTTTCGGGGTTCTTTGCAGTGTGTGCCAGAATCAGGCTTGTAGTCTTGATCTGGCGGAGAGCAGAGAAAAAGGCTAGCGCTACCTGAGCATCTTTTAGGTCTCCGGCACAAGCCAAACCAAGGCTGTCTATGATAATTACTTCAGCTCCAATATCATGAATATGCCTGTGGATTTGGTCCAGATCTTGGGCTAGAGGCAAAACACAACGTCGGTAGCTTAGTGCTGCCTGGGAGAGTCCTGTCCCTCTCTTGAGTTTGGTTAAAAGCCATCTCAGGGTATTATCATCGGTTTCATAGTCTAGATATAGGCACTTTACGTTGTGAGACGGCGGGGTGATATCGAGCCCGTAATTATCGTCAGGGTAAGCCATGATTTGAGAAAGGATAAGTGCTATGGTCGACTTTGCACTACCAGGATCGCCGAAAATAATGACAGGGTTATTCTTGAGAATAAGCGGCTCCAGAAGATACTCTGGCGGCTTGATTCCATCGCCGGGTCGGAGCTCAACCAATGGCTCACCCCGTCTCATCCTCTCCAGTGTGTATACGCACAGCTGCTCCAGCACTGTAGGCCAATCGGCTAGTTTCCCGTATCTCTCATCCATGTTTTTACCTAGTTCATTACGGCTGCGGGTGGCACTGAAGTTAAAATGCGCCTGGTGCAGATGAGGGCTGTAACCAGGTGCCGAGGTACTGATAGCTATCTCACCGGTTACTCTGCCGTCACTGTGATTGTGAAGGCGGTTGACCTCAACGGTTAAGTGCTCTTGCTCCCAGGCGAATATGTAGCCACTTACAGTATCCGTGATTCTGGGAGTGTTCATAGCGGCACCCCCTTTGTGATTCCTCTCGTTCGCAGGCTCTTGGCCTGGATTTTTTGTTGGAGCTGCTGCTGAAGCTTCTGGGTATATCGCAATCCCATGCGAAGCTGATGAATATCCTCTCTTATTTCCTTTAGCTCATGATGTCTAGCCTCTGCTTCGCTGGGGTCGGGAGGCACTGGCACGAGGGGCCTCTGTGGTATTTTATTAGGTCCGGGGTCGGTACCTGTGTTGTATACAGAATAGTGGCGCCACCAGTCCCAGGACATCGGAAAGTCATAAAGGTCCCGCCAGGTTAGCCCGTGATTGCGCATGTACTTAAACTGTTCATCGGTCAGCATTAAAACTCACTCTTTGCTATTCTTTCGTAGCACTCTTTCGGGGTCTCGACTATATCTACTTGAGAGTTGACCTCAAGTTTTTCCCAGACTGCTTGGCGGCTGCTCAAGCCGAAGTCTTCCCGGCACGCCTGATATAGATCACCAAAGCTATTGATTGTGTCGGGGTCTCGTTGGGACTTAGTTGTCTCTTCAACAATATGTTCTTTCTTGGCATTAGAATGGTTTTCGACTTGAAGACGTTGGATTAACTCGTCCCATATCTTCTCCATGCTCCAGTCGGCATCGATCAGTTCTTCTTTGATAGATTCCACCTGCAATAACTCCCTGGCCTGCTCAGTTGTCAGGCCCAGCTCTGATTTGACCTTGCCCCAGAATTTACGCCAATTTATTTCTCCATCTGGCTTTTCGTAAGCCGGGGGTAGTTTTCCAGTCGGGAATCCATCAGATTCAACCTCAACATCGGTAACAATCCCGCCGAGCCGAGTTGGGAAGGCTTCGCGCAAGGCTCGAGATAATGCCACCTTACGCACCATTGTGCTAGGCATCTCTCGCCAGAAGCGAGTGGGATAACCTTCCCTGGTATATTTCTGACACTCCTTGATGTTTACCGCTACGTAGAAGGGCTTTTGCCGGTCCTTCCTGAATACCCTGGCCCAACCCCCAGCCAGATTGTCCGTCTCTCCATCAGCTGCGAAAGCACCCTCTCGAAACTCCAACTTGCCGGTACTATCTTTTAAAATAATGCCCGCTTCGTAGCCATCGAATTCTTTACAGTTCTCAGCCCCCTTCTGGTAAGCCTCTGTTGAGATGATTATTGCAGCAGGGTCATCAGTTTTATACTTGATCAGATAGGCCTCATGTACCCACGGGTTCAAACCGAAGGCTTGGCATGTTTTGAGAAACATGATAATCTCTGGCTCGGTAGCTTTAGGACAGAGGTACTGCTTAACATCACTAAAGCTAACGGTTATTTGCCCTTCTTGCCAGACTATGACGGCTTTTTCCTGCTGCGTTGCGGAAATGTCTTTCGTTTGCGTTACCATGTTTACCTCCCATGATCCAGATATCGGTTTAAACAGTCGATGTGGCAACGGTCGGGAAACTTCAGCCACCTCAGCCCACCACCGCCAGCGACAACTTCGTAATAGTAACTGCCTGGTTCTATTGTCAGGGCACATTCACTGCATTTCTTGGCAGTGCGTGCCTTCCGCGGCGTGGCAATGTAACCGTTTCTCCTTATCCGCTCCGAATGCTTTGCTTCTGCTCTCATATTCTGCCTCCCTGCTTTGTTTTAGCCCCTCAAGATTGAGCACAGTCTGCTCTACTAGGTATACCGTGAACGGACTCATCAGCGGGCGGTACTGGGACAAGTTGTCCTTCCAAAAGTGGATTAAGCATTCAAGTTCCTTCGCCTTCTTTTCTCCTTCGCCACAGGCAGCCGTCCCAGCCATGTTTTGTAGCCAGGTGCCTAGCGCACTCCGCTTGGATATCCTGTTCTGTAGCTTCGGTCTGTTTAAGACCGACTACCTTCTCGCCGTCATGAAGTAGCCACGCTACTTCACATCCGTAGCACTCGAATGTGAATCCCATTCGGGCAAATTCACCCATGTCCAGGATCTGTGCCCGCACTATCATTGGACTTCCTTCCTTTCAGTATTGCTTCGGCTTGCTTCAGGATTTCAGGTGTGAATATGATCTCCTGTTCCGCATCGTGAACTGCCTTGAGTGGGCTGAACTTCTGGTGCTTTTTGATAATGTCGGTCAGATTGAGTGTGGCGTATTTCTGGGTTGTCTTTATGTCGGTGTGTCCCATTATCTCCTGTAGGGATCGCAGGTCACCGCCTTGGATAAGGAAATTCTTGCCGAAAGCGTGTCGGAGTCGGTGCGAGCCGAGCTTTGGCCCCTTGATGCCCGCCTTCACCATATGCTCGCGCACTATACGATATATGCCGAATCTGGTCAGAGGCCCCTTATGCCCGTGAAATACATGCTCACCGGGTCCTGTGGCAGCAACATTTAGAAGTAATTCCCTCGTCTCTCCACTGATGGGTACCTCACGCCAGCCGGTTTTACCACACACAATCACCGTTTCCTGTTTGATGTTATGCTTAAGAAGAGAGCAAACCTCACCGGCCCGCATGCCGTTGTCTATTATTAAGGTTAATATCGCCCTTTCCCGTAGGCCATCCGCTAACTGCAAGAGCGTCACAATTTCGTTGGCCTCAAGGGTCGCCATACGAGTCTTCGGGCGACGGGGTGGATTGACGGCGTCCATCGGATTGGTAGTCTTGTGACGTTTGCAAATAAACCCGAAGAACGTTCGGAGGGCGTTGAAGCTGCCCCTCTTCGTTTCGGCACTTCCTTGTACAGATGCCAGGAAGCTCTCAATGGGCTCTGGTCTGCGTGGGATATTGGGACAAGATTTAGCAAAGGGCAGGAGCCTGTCCTCGTACCATTCGATGGTTCTAGGGCTTAGATTTGACGAAATCCGGCTGTCTAGGAATTCACGAAGTGCCAGCTCTGTCTTCATGTGGTAACCTCCTACCAAAGATGAGGTTACCACCACTAGCGGGGACAAAAAATGCCCAAACAGGCGATGCTGTTTGGGCGAGGACTAGTTGAATCTGGGGCCTTTGGCCGATACGGATATTGACCCCCTGTGATGCTAAAACATGATCTGTATCGGCCTTTTGATCATCGGCCAGTTGCTCGATGAAGATGGGCCGCATGGACGAGGTTAGCTTACAGTCTGTTCGGGGAATACAACCTGAACCCCATTCAGGTGCGCTACCTGGCTGCGCTACACCCCGCCATTATTACAAGATATTAGCATAATTCACCACGACGGGCAAACAGGAGGCACCATACCGCTTAAGCAATGGACAGGAACGAGCGGAATTTGCTAATATTAGTCCCGGCAGCCGGACTTCGTTACCGGATTTCACTGTCAACAGGGTAAAGGAGCAACCAGAGTACGATGTCAATTCGGGAAATGCACCGCCTCCCCAACGATTCGGTGCTGAGACAGAAAGCGAGGCGAGTACCCTCCATAGACAAATCGGTCCTTCGCCTGATCGATGATATGGTGGAGACGATGCATCACTCCGACGGCGTGGGGCTGGCGGCGCCCCAGGTCGGGGTACCGCTGCGGGTGATAGTAGTCCAGATGCCGGATGAGGAACCCATCGCCATCATCAACCCTGAAATTGTTAAACGCATCGGGGAGCGGGAGGTTAGCGAAGCCTGCCTTAGCGTACCGGGCTACGGCGGCGAGATTAAGCGCTCGCTCTCGGTCACGGTAAAAGGCCTCGACCGTCAGGGAAAGGCGTTCCGGATTAAAGCAAACGGCCTGCTCGCCCAGGCCCTGGAGCATGAGATCGACCACCTGGACGGAACGCTGTTCATCGATCATATCGAAAGCCCGGATAAGCTGTACCGGGTCGAGCCCGAAGCTGAGGCGGAGGGTATGTAAAGCCAGGACCTTGCCTGATTAGTGCTGTTTCATGCGACCGCCCGGTCCAAAACTCAAGTTCAGAATCCATTAGGAATAGGTAATACCACCATGAAGACGCTCTTTCAATGTGATTTCGACGGTACCATTACCTTTGAAGACATCAGCTTTCTGATACTGGACGCCTTCGGCGACAAGAACTGGAGGCGGATGTTCCAGGAGTACAAAGACGGCAAGATATCGGTGGGCCGATTCAACACCATGGCCTTTGCCACGGTTAAAGCGGATAAAGAGACCCTGCTCAAGCTGGTCAAGGAAAAGGCGGAGCTACGGCCGGGACTAGCCAATCTGCTCGAATGCTGCCACCGCAAGGGGATAGAGTTTACCATCGTCTCCAACGGCCTGGACTTCTACATCCGGGCAATCCTCGAAGACATCGGACTGGAGAATATCAGGGTATTCGCCGCCAGGACCGGGTTCGGCTCTAGCGGCGTCGAGGCACGCTACTTGGGACCGGGAGGCAAAGAGATGGAAGAAGGCTTCAAAGAGGCTCACCTCAAGATGTTTCAGGAATCGGGCTACCGAGTCATCTACGCCGGCAACGGTACCTCCGACGCTCCCCCGGCGCAGCAGGCCTATCACATCTTCGCCACCGGCGACCTGCTGGCCTACTTCCGGAAGAGAAAGGTAGACTGCACACCCTTCGACGACCTGAACGACATCGCTAACGGCCTCGAGCTGCTGCCCCTCTAAACACATCCGATTTTAGTGTACCGACGCGACCCGCTTTTTTCACCGGCGTGTAATTTATGTCAACCGTAGTACTGGGTAAAACCGGCCGGGATTAAGCTGCTAACGGCTCCGCTCGCCGAATATCCTGGTGCCTATCCGAACGATATTGGCCCCTTCCTCAATGGCAACCCGGTAGGAATTGGTCATTCCCATGGAAAGGTAGCGCATCTCAACGCCGGGCAAGCCGAGGCTCCGCATTTCATCGTATAGCTTCTTCGTTTCCCGGAAGTACGGCCGGGAGTCTTCCGGGTCCCCCCACATAGGGCCCATCGTCATCAACCCCTCTACCTTAAGGTTCGGGTATTTTGAAATCTCTTTGATCACCGCAAGCGCCGCTTCCGGAAAGAGACCTGTCTTCTGGCTCTCCCGGCCGCTGTTTATCTCAATCAGTACCGGCATAACCTTGCCGATGCCGGCACACCTTCTGTCAATCTCCCCGGCTATCTCTATAGAGTCAACGGTCTCGATCATATCGAACAGCCTGACCGCCTTACCCACCTTGTTTTTCTGCAGGCTGCCGATAAAATGCCACTTCACCCTTTCCCCGACGACACGATAGACCTGTTCCGCCTCCTGGAGGTAGTTTTCACCGATAATCCCTACCCCCGCCTCAATCGCCTCCAGGATCTCCTCCGGACTTCTTGTCTTAGCCGCCGCCACCAGCTCCACCCCCTCCGGCAGCTCGCTCAGAATCGCCTTTACGTTTTCCGCAATCGTCATAGTTACGCCCCTTGTCTCCCTGTTGCTTAAAGTCAGCAACATTTTAGCACTTTCTTGACACCATTCAAATAAAGTTATATCATAATTAATGGACATAGGTCCATAAAAAGCCTATTATGAACATAGGTTAAATACAGTAAAGGATAAGAATAGACATGGGCAGAATGCCGAAGTGGCGCTGTGTAGGCTCGATACCCGAGGTGACCTTCTTCAAACCGTTGGGAATACCCTACCGGCTTCTCGAAGAGGTATGCCTCTCCGTAGAGGAAGCGGAGGCAATCCGGCTCAAAGACCTGGAAGGCCTGGAGCAGGCGGAGTGCGCCCGGAAAATGAATGTTTCCCGGCCTACCTTTCACCGGGTGCTGGGCTCCGCCCGCAGCAAGCTGGCCGACGCCCTCCTCAACGGGAAGGCGATACGCATCGAGGGCGGCAATTTTGAGATGGCAGTGCGCCCCTTCTACTGTATCAACGGACACCGATGGGGCGTTCCTTTTCAGGATATGATAACCAACCCGCCCCGGATATGCCCCACCTGCGAAACACCGAACATTATGCCCATCCAGACGCATCAACCGGGCCGGGGCTGGCGCGGACAGGGAAGACAGCAATTGGGAACAATAAATAATCAAGGAGGTGACAGCGATGCCTAACGGAGGAAGAGGATACCGCCGGATGTACCAGATGACCGGACTGCCGGGCTGGATGAGACTGGGCTATAGCCCGGGATGGCAGGGGAGAAGTCCAACCGGACTGGGCCCGTGCGCCGGCTATATGATGACCGGCCGCTGGCCGACAGCACAGGCCCAGGCCTACTGGCAGACCATGCAGGCGGGACAGACACCCCCGCCCTACTACGGAGCATCCGGAGCAGCACCGGGAACAGCACCATCTGCTCCCCGAATGACTGAGGAAGAAGAGTGCGGCTTCCTGAAGGAACAGGCTGACATGATAAAGGGCCAGTTAGAGCAGATGGAAGCCAGGATTCGCCAGATTGAGAAAAAGGAGAAATAAACCTATGAAGATTGCCATATCAGCCACCGCCCCGAACCTCGATGCCGAAGTCGAGCCCCGCTTCGGGCGATGTCCCTATTTTATTATCGTCGATCCCGACACGATGCAGTTCGAGGCGGTCGAGAACTCCAGTGCCATGGCATCCGGCGGCGCCGGTATTGCCAGCGGCCAGATGATAGCCGGTAAAGGAGTAAGCGCGGTGCTTACCGGAAACTGCGGCCCCAATGCCTACCAGGTCCTGTCGGCAGCCGGTATTACGATAATCACCGGTGTCAGCGGCAAGGTCCGGGATGCCGTCAGCGCCTACAAGGCCGGCCAACTGCAAAATACCTCTCAGCCAACCGTAGCAGCCCACTTCGGCATGAGGGCCGGAAGCGGCCCCGGCCAGGGGGGAGGAATGGGGCGCGGCAAGGGCATGGGGATGCGGACGACAGACAGCTTCCATGGCGAGGCTCCGGCCGCCCCGACGGCGGATCCGGAAGAAGAACTGAAGGCGCTGAAGGAGAAACTGCAATCGCTGTCGGAACAGCTATCCGGCATACAGCGCTCCATTGACGAACTGGAGAGAAAAGCATAGACCGCCGCCAGAACGGCAAAATAAACTCGATTACTCACAGGAGGTATAGTTATGCCCGGAAGAGATAGGACCGGACCGCCCGGGGGAGCTGGCCCGGGGACAGGAAAAGGTATCGGACGGGGAAGACAGGGTGCCGGCAGGCTGGGGGGAACACGACCCGGTGCCGGCCCGGTGGGAAACTGCGTCTGCCCCGCCTGCGGGGCGAAGACCGTTCATCAGAGGGGAACCCCGTGCTACAATATCAACTGCCCGCAATGCGGTACAAGAATGGTAAGGGAATAGGGTGATACTCTCCATCGCCAGCGGCAAGGGCGGGACCGGGAAGACCATGGTGGCGACCAGTCTCGCCCTGTCATTAAGCCAGGAAAGGCCGGTCAAGCTACTCGATTGTGACGTCGAGGAGCCCAATGCCCATATTTTGCTGAAGCCGTCTCTCGACTGCAACCAGGCGGTATCTATCCCCGTACCCAGAGTAGACGAAGATAAATGCAACTACTGCGGCAGGTGCGCCGAGGTCTGCGCCTACAACGCCATTGCCGTGATTGCAGAGCGGGTACTGGTATTCCCGGAGCTCTGTCACGGATGCGGCGCCTGCAGCTATCTCTGTCCTGAAGGCGCTATCTCCGAGGAAGGCAGGGAGGTAGGAGTTGTCCAGTCCGGCCAGTCGGGGAATATAGAATTCGTTCACGGCAAGCTCTCGATCGGTGAGGTGGCGGCGCCCCGCATCATTAATGAGGTGCAAAAATACCTGGATCGGGAGAAACTGAACATCATTGACGCTCCCCCGGGGACATCCTGTCCGGTGGTCGCCGCTGTGAAGCACAGCGACTTCTGCCTGCTGGTCACCGAACCGACCTGCTTCGGACTTAACGATCTTGCTCTGGCAGTAGATGTGATAAAAGAACTGGACATTCCCTGCGGCGTCATCATCAACCGGGACGGCATCGGCGACGACGAAGTTGATAAGTATTGCCTTAAAGAGGCTATCCCGATACTAATGCGAATCCCGCTCGATATTAAGATTGCCCGGTTATACTCTCAGGGGATTACTCTGGCAGAGGGCATGCCCCGCTGGCGGGAAGCATTCCTCGAGCTGTTTGATAAAATCGAGCGTCTGATGAGTAACTCGAATGGTCGGGAAGGGGGCAGGCAGTGAAAGAGGTTACTATCTTAAGCGGCAAAGGGGGAACCGGCAAGACCAGTGTGGCAGCATCTCTGGCCAGTCTGGCCAAAAATAAGGTCATGGTTGACTGTGACGTAGATGCCGCCGACCTCTATCTACTCCTCAAACCGACCTTCCGGCAGAAGCAGGAGTTCCGGGGCGGAGAAAAGGCGGTCATCTCAGAAGACAAATGCACCGGATGCGGGCTTTGTCGAGAAGTCTGCCGCTTCGAGGCGATAAGCAGCGAGTATAAGATCGACCCGATCTCCTGCGATGGGTGCCGCTTCTGCTATAATATCTGCCCGGCGGATGCCATCACCATGCAGCAGAGCCTATCCGGGCACTGGTTTACCTCGGAAACACGCTACGGTCCTCTGGTTCATGCCAGACTGGGGGTAGCCCAGGAGAACTCGGGGAAGCTGGTAGCCCTGGTCCGGCAGGAGGCGAAACATATCGCGGAGCAAAGAGGACTGGATTACATTATCAGCGACGGGCCACCGGGTACCGGCTGCCCGGTTATCTCTTCATTATCAGGAGTAAGCCTGGCGGTAATCGTCACCGAGCCAACCCTCTCCGGAATACATGACCTTAAGCGGGTTATCGGCGTTTGCCAGCACTTCGCCGTTCCTGTTATAGTTTGTATAAACAAGTACGATATAAACTCGGAAAACAGCCACCAAATCGAGAACTACTGCCAGACACAGAATATAGAGGTAGCGGCACGGATTCCTTTCGACACCTTAGTAACCAGGGCACTGGTCAGGAGGATTCCGGTGGTGGAATACTCCCGGAACCGTGTCGGCCGCGAGATAGAGAAGTTGTGGCAGGTTGTTACCGGATACCTGAACTGAGAAACAAAGGAAGATAGAGGGGAGGAAATCGATAGATGAAATACGCAGTACCGGTAAGTGGAGGCATGCTGTCCCAGCATTTCGGCCACTGCGAGCATTTTGCTCTGCTTGATGTTAATGAGGAAACTAAAGAGATTATCAGCAAGAAGCTGGTCCCATCACCGGGACATGAACCCGGCTTTCTGCCCGGGTGGCTGGCTGAGGAGGGCGTCTCGGTAGTTATCGCCGGCGGTATGGGCTCCCGGGCACAGGAGCTGTTCGCCCGGAACCGTATCAAGGTCGTTACCAACGTACTGGCAAGCGACCCGGAGCAGGCTGTACTGAGCTATCTGGCCGGCACCCTGGAAACAGGCGGCGATGTCTGCGACCACTAGCAGCGGACTTCCCCGACAGAACATTACGTAAGATAAGAATAATGACAGGAGATGCTGATGTTAACTGAGGAACAGGTAAAGAAAAGCCTGAACGAGGTGCTGGTGCCGGGCGTCAAGCGCAGCCTGGCAGCAATGAATATGATCCGCGGGATAGCAGTTTCCGACGGTAAGGTAGACATCACGCTGGCGTCAGCGGCACTGGGTGAACCAGTCCAGGAATGGCTCGGAAATAAGGTGAAGGAAACTGTCGGGAAACTGAGCGACGCCGACAGTGTGCAGGTGGAATTCGTCGAGGCCAAGCCGGCTGAGCTGAATCGAATCGGAGCAATTATCGCCGTGATGAGCGGTAAGGGAGGAGTGGGCAAGTCCCTGGTATCCGGCCTTACCGCAATAGCCCTTAAGCGACAGGGTTACGAGGTCGGTATTCTGGATGCGGATATCACCGGCCCCAGCATCCCCAAGATGATGGGGATCAACGAGCGGCCCGCGGGCAGCAGTACCGGAATTCTGCCGGTACTCTCCCGGTCCGGTATCGAGGTAATATCCTTTAATCTGCTGCTGCAGCAGGAGGAGGATGCCGTCATCTGGCGCGGCCCCCTCATCTCCAGGGCAATTACCCAGTTCTGGGAGGAAGTAGTCTGGGGTAGACTCGATTACCTTATTATCGATCTGCCGCCGGGGACTGCCGATGCTCCCCTGACCGTGATGCAGACCCTGCCGGTATCGGGGGTAATCATCGTCTCCACACCCCAGGACCTGACCAACATGATAGTCAAAAAAGCAGTCAGCATGGCTAAGAAGATGGACAAGCCAATCCTGGGAGTAATCGAGAATATGAGCTACCTCTATGTGGCCGAGATAGACAAAAAAATCGAGCTTTTTGGTAAAAGCAAGGGTAAGGAGCTATCACAAGCAGCCGATGCGCCGCTGCTGGGTGAGTTGCCCATCGACCCTGAGCTGGCCAAATTATGCGACGAAGGGAATATAGAGCGCTACAGCTCGGATGCCTTCAGCAGCCTGACCCAAGCCCTCAACAAAGCACTATCCCTGCCCAAAAAAGATAAAACCGGGAGCTGAAAACATGGTTTTGGAACGCCAGGAACACGAAGACCTCATCGAGTCAAAGATGAGAGAGGCATACAGTGAGGAAGTGGTCGATCATGCCCTGCACCCGAGGAATCTGGGGGACATGAAAGATGCCGACGCATTCGGTAGAATTACCGGACCCTGCGGCGACACCATGGAGATATGGCTCAAAGTAAGCGGCGATAAAGTTACCGCCGCCAGCTTTGCCACTGACGGCTGCGCCGCCACTATCTCGACAGGAAGCATGGTCACCGAGATGGTCAAAGGGAAAACAGTGGGTGAAGTCCTCGGCATCAGCCAGCAGGACATACTGGATGCCTTGAATGGGCTGCCGGAAGGCAACCGGCACTGTGCCCTTCTTGCCGCCAATACTCTGAAAAAGGCGGCCAAGGACTACCTGGCTTTCCGCAAAGAGCCCTGGAAAAGGGCCTACCGCAAGTATTGAAATAAAGGAGGAAGCTGAAGATGCCTCCCATAGTTTCTATCATCGGCAGGTCGAAGTCGGGAAAGACAACCCTTATCGAGAAGCTGCTCGCCGAGCTGACCGGGAGGGGCTATCTGATAGCTACCATCAAACATACCCTCCGGAACGTCGACCTTGATGAACCGGGTAAAGACAGCTGGCGCCACATCAAGGCGGGAAGCCATTCCACTATTCTCAGTTGCCCGGGCAAGGCGGTACTCATCAGGCCGGTCGAGGAAGGGGTTACGACCGGCGAGCTGGGCCGGATGCTGGGTGAAGACTACGACCTTATCATTACCGAAGGGTTCAAGCAGGGCGATGCCCCCAAGATAGAAGTACACCGCAGGGAGATCGGCCCTCCCTTGAGCAATATCAAGAAGCTTATCGCCATCGTCAGCGACGAACCGCTGGAGAGCAAGGTAAGGCAGTTCTCACTGGAGGACATCAAAGGCCTGGCCGACCTCCTGGAAAAGGGTATGATAATACCCCAGATGGAGAGGACCACCCTCTATATCAACAACGTTCCCGCACAACTGAGCAACTTTCCCAGGGAATTCATTACCAATACCCTGCTGGGGATGGTCTCTTCGCTAAAGGGAGTGGGTAAGGTCAAGAGCCTCGATATTTTCCTGAAACGAAGGAAATAAGGAGAAAGGTCATGGATTCTATCAGCTACGGCCCGGTCCCATCCCGCCGGCTAGGACGCAGCCTGGGTATCAATAATATCCCGCCCAAGATATGCACCTATGCCTGCGTCTACTGTCAGCTCGGCAAGACCATCAATATGCAGGTGGATCGAGAATCCTTTTACCGGCCGGAGGAGATTATCCGGTCAGTAACGAATCAGGTTAACAAGGTCAAAGAGAGAAACGAACCGGTAGAATATCTGACTTTCGTCCCCGACGGTGAACCTACTCTGGACATAAATCTGGGCAAAGAGATCGAGCTTTTGCGGCCGCTCGGCATCAAGATCGCCATAATCAGTAACGCCTCTCTTATCTGGCGTGAAGACGTCAGGGAGGAACTGAGCAAAGCCGATTGGGTCTCACTGAAGATAGATGCCGTAAGCGAAGAGGTCTGGCGCCGGATAATCTGGCCCCACAAGTCGCTGGAGCTCAAAGCGATTCTGGAGGGCATGCTCGACTTCGCCGCCGCCTTCAAGGGTGAGCTGGTTACCGAGACCATGCTCATCCAGGATTTCAACGACAACAGCGAAGAACTGGAGAAAATAGCTCGATTCCTGACCAGGCTGAAGCCGCACAGGGCCTACCTGGCCATCCCAACCAGGCCACCGGCCAGAAAGGAGATAAAGGCTGCTTCCGAGTCGGCGATAAATATGGCCTACCAGATCTTCTCGAAGAGATTAAGTAATGTCGAGTATCTCATCGGCTACGAAGGAAACGCCTTTGCCTCCACCGGCAACATTAAAAATGACCTGCTCGGCATCACTTCAGTGCACCCGATGAGAGAAGAAGCCGTGATAGAACTGCTGGATAAGACGGGCGATGATTGGTCGGTGATAGAAAAGCTGATGAAGGACGGCGCCCTGGTGAAGCTGGAATATCAGGGGAAGAAATTCTATATGCGGAAACTGCCCGATAGAGCCAGGGCGAAAGGGGAGCCCGGCAAAGAGGGAGGATAAGCAGACATGGCGAAAAGAATAGGTCTGATAGTGAACCCGATAGCCGGAATGGGTGGCAGCGTCGGCCTGAAGGGGACGGACGGCAAGATGTATCCCAAAGCCGTCGAATTAGGCGCGGAGCCGGTTACGGCAGCCAGGGCAAAGGTCTTTCTGTCCCACCTAAAACATAAGGATAAGCTGTTATTCTCCGTCGCTCCGGGCAGGATGGGAGAGGATATCGCACGAGATGCCGGCATCAAATTTACCGTGGTATCTTCGCTACCCGGAGAAAAAACGTCTGCCGACGACACTCGGAGAATCGGCCGGGAGATGAGCAGTGAAGTAGACCTGCTGGTATTTGTCGGCGGGGACGGCACCGCCCGGGACGTCTACGACGCCGTGGGTCTGAAGACCCCGGCCATCGGAGTCCCGTCAGGAGTAAAGATGTTCGGTGCCGTATTTGCGGTCAATGCCATAGCAGCGGCTGAGATTGTCGATGCCTTTATCGAGGGCAACGCCGCCATCTCGGAAAAAGAGGTTATGGACATCAACGAAGAGGCATACCGGGAAGGAAGGCTGGAGAGCAAGCTCTACGGCTACCTGATGGTCCCCGAGGTAGCCGGGCTGGTGCAGTCGGGGAAAGAAGCCACTACCTATAGCGAATCATCCCATGAAAATCAGACGGCAATCGCACGCTACATCATCGAAGGCATGCTAGCAGACACGCTGTACCTGCTCGGGGCCGGTTCCACCACCACGGCCATAGCGGAAAGACTCAAGGTCAAAAAAACGCTGCTCGGCGTTGACGCTATCTACAATAACAGAGTCGTGGCGGGCAACCTGAACGAGAAAGGAATTCTGGAACTGCTCAAGCATCACAAAAAAGTGAAAATTATCATCTCTCCCATCGGGGGCAACGGCTTCATCTTCGGCCGGGGTAACCAGGAATTCTCCCCCGCCGTACTCAAGCTGATTGAGAAAGAGGACATTATCGTGGTGGCTACCCGAGACAAGATAAACAGGGCCGCCAGCCTGAGGGTCGATACCAACGATGCCGCGGTAGACAGTAAGCTGAAAGGCTTTATGAGAGTGGTAACCCACTACAACGAAGAAGTAGTAGTGGAGGTCGTTTAGAGATAGCTGCCGGAAAAATGGTTATCGAATTAAATCGAAATGAGCTCTCATACCCTCCCCCGCCCGGTGTAATCGAGGCTGCCCGGAAAGGCCTGCAGGGGATAAACCGCTATGCCACAGTAAGAGAAATAGCCGAGCTGAGAAGTGCGCTCTCCGGCTACTGCGGCATAGCCGAGGAGTCCATATTCGTTACCTCCGGAGTCGAGATACTGCTCGGTCAGCTCATCCAGCTCTTCTCAAGGAAGGGGGGGGTTGTCATTATAGACCCTACCTTCTTCATTATTACCCGGGTGGCGGAATCGCTAAAGACCAGGCTGCGTAAGGTCAGACTGATAAGACCATCCCTGGATTTACCCATGGAGCCCCTGATCGATGAAGCAAGGGACGCCGCCCTGGTGGTGATAGACAGTCCCAATAATCCCACGGGGAAACTACTCCTGGACCGGGAATCGACCAAGAAAATCTGTGCAAGCACCAAAGGTATGCTGCTGGTAGACGAGAGCTACTGTGAGTTTGCCGGTTTCAGCGTTATTGACATGGTAAAGAACTACAGCAACCTCATCGTCACCCGGACTATGAGCAAGGCCTTCGGACTGGCCGGGTTGAAGATAGGCTATATGGCTGCCGCAGAAGACGTGCTGAGGGACCTTTCCAGCCTGGAGGTAGCTCTCAGGCCGACGACGCCAAGCGCCTACGCTACCGTCGCCGCCCTGAAGGATATCGAATATATGAAAAACAACGTTGCACTGGTCGGCAAGGAGCGGGAAAGGGTAAGCAGAGCAGCATCTGCGATGGGGGTAGAGGTATACCCCAGCAGTACCAACTTCCTCCTCATGCGAACCAGTCAAGCAAACGCGGCCAGAAAGCTGAAAGACCTGGGGGTGATAGTGTTTGACCCCTCAAATCAGTTCTCTTCTCAATTCATCCGGGTATCCATCGGTACCCCGGATGAGAACAACAGCTTCCTCTCTGCTCTGGAAAAAGTCATTGCCATGGAGTGAGTCGCTCACCCTATACTTAAAGTCAAGGGGAGGATATCTTGAAGACCCGTCTGGATTGTATACCCTGTTTCTTCAGACAGGCTCTGGGAGTTGCCAGAGCAACCACTGACGACATAAATATTCACCGCCGGGTGCTGAACGAAGTAGCCGGTTTGATACCGGAGTTACCGCTTGAGATTACACCACCAGAAATAGCTCAGAGGGTTTACCGTCTCACCTACCAGATTACCGGTAACAACGATCCCTATCAAGCGGAGAAGAGAAAGGCTAACGAAAGAGCCCTCGCTCTTTATCCCTATCTGAAAAAGACAGTCGCTGATTCTGATGAACCACTACTTACCGCCAGCAAGCTGGCAATCGGGGGAAATTCCATAGACCTGGGGCCCACTTCAAGATATGCGGCAATCAACTCTATTATCGCCCCGGCGCTGGCCGACAATCTTAGCATCAATGATTATGAGATACTCTGCAACAGCATCAATGAATCCAGGCGTATTCTTTACCTGGGAGACAATGCCGGGGAGATCCTGTTCGACAGGATACTTATCGAAGAAATCAAGCAGATTAAGGACATTCGCGTTGACTTTGTGGTCAGGGAGAGCCCGATTATCAATGACGCCACAATGACTGATGCGAGATACGTCGGCCTGGATAGAGTGGCTAATCTCATATCCAGCGGCTCAGATGCTCCGGCCACCGTTCTGTCCCAGTGCTCTGACAAGATACTTGAGCTCTATTACGCCGCTGATATGATTATTGCCAAGGGGCAAGGGAACTTCGAGTCCTTAAGCGAAGAAGAGGGGAACATATTTTTTCTACTTAAGGCAAAGTGCGATGTAATTGCTAAAATACTTGAGGTGGGAATTGGTGGCGCCGTACTCAAGAAACAGACTCTGTCACTATCCCACTCGGTCTTGTAAAACAAGCTTACCTTAACCGGAAACAAAAAGGGGTAAAGATAAATCTTTACCCCTTTAAGTATGGTCCAAGGCTTACAAGAAGCCGTAGAGCACTTTCGAAAAGAGATTATAACACGATATTATCGATAAGTCTAGTTCCTCCGATTCTTACCGCCAGCGAGACCAGAACCGGCGGTTTAACCTCATCCAGCTCGTTCAGGGTATCAGTACCGGCTATAGAGACGTAATCAATAATGGCCAGCGGTTCTTTCTCAATCAGCGCTATCATCTCCCGCCTCAAGCGTCCGGCATCCGTCTCCCCCTCCCGCCATAGCCTTTGCGCCAGACAGAGCGCCCGGTAGAGTACCAGCGCCGCCCTGCGCTCAGCAGGGTTAAGGTAGATATTACGGCTGCTCATCGCCAGCCCATCCGGTTCACGCACGGTAGGCAAGGTAGCGACTTCCAGATCCATATTTAGATCAGCCACCATCTTTTTAATCACCGCCGCCTGCTGAGCATCTTTCTGTCCGAAATAAGCTCGAGTCGGCCGGACGATATTAAAAAGCTTGGCCACTACGGTAGCAACACCCCTGAAGTGACCGGGGCGGCAGGCTCCCTCCAGACGCTCGGTTATTTTGCCACCATCCACATAGACACCGAACCGCCCGGGGTACATCTCGGCAGCCGAGGGCATAAAGACGGCATCAACCGCCTCCTCTGCCAGCAGAGCCAGGTCACGCTCGATATCACGGGGATAGCTGGCAAGGTCCTCCTGCGGGCCGAACTGCGTCGGGTTAACAAATATACTGACCACCACCGACCGGTTTTCCGCCCTGGCCCCCCTCACCAGAGAGAGATGACCCTCGTGAAGATAGCCCATCGTAGGCACGAAGCCGACCGGTTCGGCAAGCTCCCGCCTCAGACACCTCATCTCGGCTATTTTTTCGACGACCCGCACTACTATCCACCTCGCCTCACGGGGGCAGCAAGCTATTTGCTCAGTCTGTCTAGTATGCTCTCGTCCATCGAGAAGCTCTGCTGATCGGTGGGGAAGAGGCCATCCTTTACCTCTCTAACATACTCGGTGATGGCAGCCCGGCTCGCCTCGGCTAATTTAGCATACTGTTTGGCATGCCGGGGTACGAAATCGGTAAACAAACCCAGAATATCGCTGATGACCTGGACCTGGCCGTCACAGCCGGCGCCAGCCCCTATGCCAATGGTAGGAATACTGATGCTCCGGGTAATCAGCGCCGCCAATGGAGCGGGTACCGTTTCCAGGACAACGGCAAAGGCGCCTGCCTGATCCAGGGCACGGGCGTCCTCAATCAGCCTGGCAGCGGCCTCGTCACTCTTGCCCTGTACCTTAAAACCACCCAGTTGATTGATCGACTGGGGTGTCAGGCCGATGTGTCCCATCACCGGTATCCCGCAATTAACGATGCTCCTTACCGTCTCCGCCATATGTACACCGCCCTCGAGCTTAACCGCCTGGGCGCCAGCCTCCTGAATAAAGCGGGCGGCGTTACGCTGGGCATCGGTAACATTAGCATAGGTCATAAACGGCAAATCACCGATTACCAAAGTGCGGCTGGAGCCTCTGACCACAGCCCTGGTATGGTGCAGCATTTCATCCATCGTCACCGGTATCGTCGACTGATAACCCAGGACCACCATTCCCAGGCTATCCCCGACCAGAGTGAGCGGCACTCCCACCTCATCGATGATGCCGGCCATAACATAATCATAGGCGGTCAGCATAGCGATTTTCTCGCCCTTCCGCTTCATTTCCTTTATTTCGTTAATGGAAATCCGCACTTTTTCTCCTCTCCTTTCTCTATCTTATCCGGAGGAACCGCACCCGTCCTCAGTATAGGAAAGGCGCAACCGCCTGTTTACTTTTAACGATGACATTTTGCGCATCAACATAGACCAGTGTAGGCACCAGATTAAGCGCCTCATCATCACTAAGATAGCAGTAGGTAAGGATGATAACCTTGTCACCCTTAGCCACCATCCTTGCCGCAGCACCGTTTAAGCAGATTTCACCGCTTTCATCCCCCTCGATAGCATAGGTAGTGAAACGGGCGCCGTTATTGATGTCCAGAACTTCCACCTGCTCGTAGGGGAGAATATCGGCCGACTGCATCAGATGCCTGCCAATAGTAATACTGCCTTCATAATCGATATTGCATTGAGTAACCCGGGCCCGGTGGATTTTACTCTTCAGCATTTTTCTCATTATTATCTTCCTCCCCTAGCTTCGGTAAACTTCTCTTTCGTACCTTTCAGCACCGTCTCCAGTTCCTTCGCCCGCCGTCCGTCTATCTTTCCCTTATCCAGGGCAACCGGAATGGTCTTCAAGCCCAGTTCCCGGTAGGTAGAAAGCAGGTCGGGGGCCGCCTCTTTAAGGGCATCGAGGTGCTTGCTGACTGTCTTGATATCTCCCCTGGCGATTGGGCCGGTAAGACAGCCGGGAATGCCGACGGTCTCAATATTACGGATGGTACCCCGTATCAACGGCAGCAATGCCCGGACAGCCTGCTGCCGCGGGATTCCAAAGGTCTGCCACAAATCAGCAGCCAGCTTCTCCAGGGTGACCAGATAGTTGCAGGCAAATACTGCCGAGGCATGATAGACCACACGGGCTGCTGCCGTCAGCTCAATCCAGTGAGCATCGAGAGCGGCAGTGATAGCCTTAAGTGTTTCCAGCAAGGGAGGCTCAGCCTCGATGGTGACGGTAGAGCCGGGAATATTCTCAAGAGCCCTTTCCACACTGGCAAAGGACTGCAGGGGATGAAAGACACCGGTACTGGCTCCCGCCTTACCGGCCGGTGCCAGAATATCAGTCGATTCGGACCCACAGCAGTGAATCACCCCCTGCCCGCGACGCCACTTTACCTGCTCTGCCACGGAGGCGATGGCATCATCGGGGGTGGTGATGAAAACAAGTTCAGCAGCATCAGCCACTTCCTGACTGCTGCTCATCACCGCACATCCCTTGACTCTTTCCGCCAGTTTTCCGGCTGAAGACCGGCTCCGGCTGGACACGGCTACTACCGGGTAGCCCTTGCTGTTTAGCCTAACTGCCAGGGCAGTCCCTACCGTCCCCGCCCCGATAAATCCAAGATCCGGCATAGCTGCTCTCTCCTCGGACCCAAATAAAAATGCCTCCTCCGCCTTTTAACAGAGAAGGCATTAAACAGAAATCCTGATTTTTCTGCCGTCTCGGTCATAACAGATCCAAGCGACTAAAATGCTCATCCTTATTAATCTACTGAGCTCACCGCCGCCCAGGTCGGTGGCTGGCAACTACCACAAACCCAAGTATAGAAAACCGGACGGATTTCGTCAAGTCCGGTACACTGCCGCCGGGGGAATAAGCCAGGTCAGTTGTTACTTTCCGGCATCCAGTTTGGCCAGGCATTTCTCAGCCAGATTGCCGAATACGGGTACCCGGTAGGTCGTGCCATGATAGGTCCGGTACATCAGGATTGCCCATAGTATCCACCAGATTGCGAAGAAAATCCCGAACACAACCATGCCGGCAATAAACATCGGCGAAAACAGACCCCATCCATAACCGACGCCCCAGACCAGGGGGCTGCCGAAGTTGCTGGCAACACCCCAGATAATATGGAGAATGCCGAAGGTAACCAGAGACTGCATGGCATGGAAACGGATCATGTTGTTCTTCTTCTCGATAACAAGGAAGATGATGCCGGTTACCCAGAAGCCGGCATAACACAACAGTCCCATCTTGTTCTGCTTCATTTGCGTATCAGACTCACCACTGGCCGTTTTATCTACCCCCTTCACCTTCTGCTCTTTCTCTTCCGGTGAGACCATTAAAGACCTCCTTAACAAAATTACCTGCATTGGCTCAGGGGCACTCCACAGGTGTGATATCAGCTTATATTGGACATCCACCCGGTGTCAACACCCTTAGGAATCTGAAACAAAACGGTACAAGAACAAACCCGCCAAATCCCCGGGATAGCCTGAAGGTCTGTTCCCGAAAACGCCCCGACGCCGGTCACAGGCGAGTCTGCATCCGGACGCCTCATCCGGTCCGAAAACCGCTCGGCGTGACTATCAGCACGGGAACTGGAGAATGGCTGGACACCCTGTTAGCCACACTGCCGAAGTGCCAGCGTGACAGGCCCGACTTGCCGTGTGTGCTCATAACAATCAGGTCAACACCGTTCTCGGTAGCATAGTTAAGTATCTCATCTGCCACAGAACCATGGGTTACAGGTACCATCACAGTCTCAGCAGATAGGCCATTCTTCTTCAAAGTGCCGGCCACCCGGGCGAGATACTCTTGAACGGATTTCTCATATTTGTCCTCTTCCTCACGGTAGCGGTCGGCCATGGTAATAGTTGACTTAAATGATATCAGAAGGGGCTCAATTACCTGCAGTAGTACCACCTCTTTAACCTGGCATCCTCGAGCTATCGCCTTGACATGTCCAAGAACGTGCTCGCTGATCTCTGAACCATCCAGTGGCACCAAGATTTTTTTGTACATCTCGACTCCTTTCAACAAGATTATGTAGCACAGGGTGATGCGATTATTGACCTGAGTTTAGCCCCCTTTGGATACCTTGTCAATAGCAAGAAAGTTTAATCCTGAGCAGAAGCGGGCGATTTGACGAATGTCTTGAATCATTAAGCAAGCCCGGTTTGACGGCGTGACCCCACTAGGTTAAAATAACCTTTGTGCCGAGGTAGCTCAGCTGGTAGAGCAGCGGACTGAAAATCCGCGTGTCCTCAGTTCGATTCTGAGCCTCGGCACCACTACATAGCGGGCGGAAGTGGCTCAGCGGTAGAGCATCTCCTTGCCAAGGAGAGGATCGCGAGTTCGAATCTCGTCTTCCGCTTGTGCCGAAGTGGCGGAAGAGGTAGACGCGACAGTCTCAAAAACTGTTGGGGAGCAATCCCCGTGTCGGTTCGAGTCCGACCTTCGGCACCATTAGGGTTGCTGAAGGGCGAAACGACAGCTTGAGGCCTGATTTTATGCTATAATAATCCCGTTGCCGAGTTGTGTAGCGGTAGCACGGAGGACTTTGAATCCTTTAGCCCTGGTTCGAATCCAGGCTCGGCAGCCACGATAGCAATCCCCGGTAGCTCAATCGGTAGAGCGGGCGGCTGTTAACCGCTAGGTTCAAGGTTCGAGTCCTTGCCGGGGAGCCAATTATTCGCCTAGCTTTTTGCACTGCTCTACTTACTTAAATCTCTCAACATGCCCCCGGGAAGCACTGTAGCGAGCAAGAGGGGCAGCACGATGAGAATAGTCTACAATTTTTTCTCTCTTCTCTATTCATCAGAGTACGTCCTAGCATACTGGAACTCCCGATACTGCGTTAACATATCCTCCAGCATCCGTTTAGTGTAGCCCGGTTGTACTGATTCCAGGTATTTGATATGGGCTTTAACCAGTTCCGGCTGCTCCTTAGCCAGGATAATACCCTTAGTCATTGCCTCGCCAACCATTTTTGTAATTCCGCCCAGTTGCTTCTTTTCGTCTGCCGACATCTTGTGGTAGTCCTTGGTGCTACCGCCATACTGCTTGTAGGTACTTACGCCGATCCACTTTATGAAGTCGGAGATATGCTGTGGGTCTATGTGCTCTGCCATAAACCGCCTCCTGTATATACGAATGACCGTACGATTTTATCACTATATTCAGTCCCGGCGCTATCCCAATTCAGTACAGCATCCAGTACGGCTTCAGGCGCCCGTATATTTACCGGCCAGATCGGGGGCATAGGGAGCCTTGCGCCCGGTACACCTTTCCCTCGAGCATAACCGGCAGCTCTCGAACCTGGTCTCAGTGGGAAAGTATATCCCGGAGATAGATTTCAGCGGAACCATCAGGGACTCATCGGTAAGCCTTACCCCAATGGCTTCCTCGACATTACCCAAGATGGAAAACAGCTCTTTCTGCTGGGTTATCGGCCAGGACTCCAGAGAGCCCGGCCCTATTTCCGATATCTGCCCCAGTTCGTATCTCCCGGTCAGATGTCCCTCAAGATGGCGCACCGCCATTTCCAGGACCATCTCCTTAATCTGGTCCAGGTAGTAACACCTGATACAATCACCGGACGGGACATCTATGTCATCCAACTCCCTGCCGCAGGTCGCCACGAACGGAAAAACACGACCTACTTTATCCAGGCTATTCCGGAGAACACGGCTGGTGAACCTTACCCCATCAACCTCAAGCGAGTCTTCGGTTCTGTTATCGACATAGCAGACCTGATAGATAACCTTAGGCCTGGCAACGGGAAGGACAACCGCAATCAGCTCCCGGATACTATTCAGCATATCCGACCTTTTACTACGTATATTTATCCGCTCCAGCACCTCTCCGGCATCCAGGCTGACCGGTATGTCGCTTAATATTCTCATAAAACGGCTCAACTGAGGTAACTCTACCCGCTACTCCCTTCATTAATGAATACCCTCAGGCCCAACCGGTTGGCCTCTGCAAAATTATAACAGATCCACCCTTTTCGGCGGCATCATTGCTTTGGTATCAGATTGTATCGCAGTTCTACCATCCGGCAGCCGCCCCAATATCATCGCAACATAAGATAAGCCCCAGCACAGAGTTGCCCTATTACACTATTACAACATACACAATTTCTATTATTGCATTATGATCTGCAATATAGTAATATAATATCGGCTATTTTGTGAGGAAGGTGTTATGAAGGATCCAGTGAATATCGACACCATTTTAGACTCCGCAGTTGAACGTGAGAAAGAGTCGCACGCATTTTACAGTAGTGTGGCGAATCAGTCGCGTGATCAGAATGTCAAAAAGACCTTTCAGCAACTCGCCGTAGATGAACTAGGGCACATGGATTTCCTGAAGAAGTGCAAAAAAGATAAAAATTTGCTACGAAATCTGCCAGTACCGCAAGATTACAAGGTGGCAGAAGCCACTGAGGGGCCAATCCTTTCTACTAACATGA
Source organism: Dehalococcoidales bacterium (assembly GCA_028716225.1). Classification (NCBI taxonomy): domain Bacteria; kingdom Bacillati; phylum Chloroflexota; class Dehalococcoidia; order Dehalococcoidales; species Dehalococcoidales bacterium. The sequence continues at coordinate 28,267 of JAQUQE010000005.1, forward strand.
AACCGCAGGAAGCAATGGCTCTGGCGATGAAGAAAGAACAGGAAGCCGCAGAGTTTTATTCCAAGCTGGCTGCTTGTGCAATTGATTCGACCTACCGTGAGACTTTCAAAGGGCTAGCCAACATGGAAATAGGGCATAAAACCCACCTAGAGACCATTTTCGTCGACATTGGTTATCCGGAGGCGTGGTAGATTATCAAACTTAGGCTATGAGCAGTCCCGTCTGTTCACGCACGGTATGGATCGATGGCCTGAACCCTTTGTTTGTTCCGGGTTTTGTTTGGTGATCAACTTAGTAACGGGCTACCTGAATATCAACACTAATATCAGCAGTATCGAACGCACGGTTAGTTAATAGAATATTCGTGTGACAGTGGAGCTCAAATCGGGACCGATTTCGCCAACTCAGAGTACAACGACACTGGTCAAAATATACTAAATTAATATATGTAGGAGGTATATTAATGGCGTTCAAGTCACCACGTGATATTGCAGAGGCGGCGTGTACAGCAGGTTGTGCAAAGATACAATCACCCAAAAGCAAACTGATTGTCTTAGCTTTCCTTGCTGGCGCATTCATTGCTTTTGGCAGCCAACTGGCTGTCACCACTGCCGCCGGTAGCCCCTGGCCGGCAACAATCCCGGGCATACAGAAACTGATCTTCGCCAGCGTCTTTCCTGTCGGACTAATGCTGGTGGTTATTGCGGGATCAGAACTTTTTACGGGCAACTGCATGGTTCCTTTCATATCTTGCCTCGAGGGGAAAGCTAGGTGGATCGGGTTGTTCCGGAACTGGTTTCTTGTCTATATCGGTAATTTTATAGGCGCCCTGTTTGTCGCCTTTTTCTTAGCTCATCTGACCGGTCTCCTCGCTAACGACCCCTGGAATACCTACATTGGTAATATTGCAGTAGCCAAGACTTCTCTTAGCTGGGGAGCGGCATTCTGGCGTGCTGTGGGCTGTAACTGGCTGGTGTGCCTGGCCGTATGGATGGCTATAAGTGCCGATGATATTGGGGGGAAGATTCTGGCTATCTGGTTCCCTATCATGGCTTTTGTCGCTCTGGGTTTTGAACACAGTGTAGCGAACATGTTCTTCCTCCCGGCAGCCATTTTCACCACGGGTAAAATAACCTGGGCTGCGATGATTGTCAATAACCTTATCCCGGTCACCCTGGGTAATATATTAGGCGGTTCCTTCTTCGTTGGAACAATATACTGGTGGCTATACCAGAGAAAGAAGGACTCCGGGGCTCAGTGCAGTACGGTGACGAAATAGGGATCTCAAGACTGATCGTATAAGCAGTTAGTTTTTTAACATTCCAGCAGGATGTTATCCTGCTGGAATGTTGCTGGTGTGGTTGTAACTTCCTGACCTGCTCCTGAAAGCGGTATCAGCTGTTCATTGGGATTGGGGATCGTTACCAGTTTAGCTTCAGGAACGGGTACTTGATAGCGAAGAAAGTTGCGGTGAAAAAAGATTTCTTGAAAATAATACTGGCTCTTGAAATGAGGGGCTAGAATCAAGGTAGGAGGGAAATTGGCATCAAGATGATGAAAGAAAGTGAAACACAAGCCAAGATAGTGGGAGAAAACGGTTTTGGGGAAGAAGATTTCCAAAAAGTCGCCCAGATAGTCGTGGCTAACAAAGGTAAAGCCGGCGACATCATCAGAATTTTGCAGCAGGCGCAAGGGCTATTCGGCTATCTTCCTGTACCGATTATCGAAAAAATCTCGCAGCTAACAAAGATCTCCAAAAGTGAGATCTACGGTATCATTAGTTTCTATTCATTCTTCACCATGGTTCCTAAAGGTAAATATGTTATCCAGGTTTGTATGGGCACCAGTTGCTACGTAAGGGGTGGTGAGAAGATTCTCAACCATTTAAAGAAAGAGTGGAAGCTGGAACCTGGTAGTATCACCAGTGATGGGAGATTTTCCCTTCAAGAGGTTCGCTGTCTGGGATGCTGCGGACTATCTCCTGTTATTGCTATCAATGAACATGTCCATCGTAGAGTTAAACCCAACCAGATGAAAGAAATCCTGAATTCTTATCGGTAGGAAGGTCTATAATGAAACAATTGAAATCAGTAAAGGAACTAAACAGCCTGTACGAACAGGCCAAAGCAAACATAGCAAAGCTAGACAGTAAAATCCAGGTCAAGGTTCACCTCGGAACATGTGGCATTTCTTCCGGTGCAGACAAGGTACTCTCGGCATTCAACGAAGAAGTGAACCGGCGTAAGTTGACCGATGTTGTAGTATTAAAGGCAGGCTGTATCGGGCTTTGCGGACGTGAACCTACTGTAACCGTAATTACTCCCCAGAAAGGAAAAACTATCTATTACAATGTCGATGAAGAAAAGGTAAAGGAAATCATCAAAGAGCATCTGGTAAAGGGTACCCCTATTAATAAGTGGGCCTTATCCCTCGATGATCCGCTACTTAAACTCCAAGAAATCCGTATCATGCATAATCAGGACATAGACCCTACTAGTATTGAAGATTATATTGCCCGTGGTGGTTACCTTGCTCTTGGCAAAGCTATAAGTAGCATGAAGCCAGAGGAGGTTATCGAGGAGGTTAATAAAGCCGGACTCCGCGGCCGTGGTGGTGCTGGTTTTCCTACAGCAACTAAGTGGGGTTTTGTGCGTAGTGCTGTTGCTCCGGAGAAGCACGTTGTTTGTAACGGCGATGAAGGTGATCCCGGTGCTTATATGAACCGTGCTGTTCTTGAGGGTAACCCGCACTCCATTATTGAAGGTATGACCCTCGGTGCTTATGCAATAGGTAACGTTAAACAGGGCTACGCTTATGTCCGCGCTGAATATCCGCTAGCCATCGAAACTTTGAATCATGCTATTCAACAAGCCCACGAATATGGTCTTCTCGGTAAGAATATCTTGGGAACCAGTTTTGAATTTGATCTTGATATTTTCCCTGGGGCTGGAGCCTTTGTCTGTGGTGAAGAAACTGCACTATTAGGATCTATTGAAGGCAAGAGGGGTAATCCCCGTCAGCGCCCTCCCTTCCCTGCCAACGTCGGCGGTGGTCTTTTCGGCAAACCAACAACTATTAATAATGTGGAAACTTGGTCTAATGTTCCGCAGATTATATTAAGGGGATCCGAATGGTTTGCTAGTGTAGGCAGCACTACAAGTAAAGGTACCAAGACGCTATGTCTTGTTGGTAAAGTAAATAACCCGGGGCTCGTTGAGATACCACTTGGAACTCCGCTAGGAAAAATTATTAATGATATCGGCGGGGGTATACCTGACAGTAAAAAATTTAAAGCTGCCCAGTTAGGAGGCCCCTCCGGTGGCGTTATTCCAGTCGAACATCTGAATACCCCCGTTGATTACGAGTCAATTCCTGCTCTTGGTGCTATCATGGGTTCCGGTGGCGTTGTTATCATGGATGAAGATAGCTGTATGGTAGACATCGCCAAGTATTTCCTCCAGTTTACAAAAGGTGAGTCTTGCGGCAAATGTACTCCATGTCGTGCCGGTATTCCCGAGATGCTGGATATTCTCAACAAGATCAGCACCGGTAAGGCTACATTAGCCGACCTGGATGCTCTTATGGAATTGGCAGAAATGATTTCTTCTGCTTCACTCTGCGGATTAGGACAGACCAGCCCCAACCCGGTTCTGACTACACTACGTTACTTCCGTGATGAGTATGAGGCGCATATTATTGATAAAAAATGCCCGGCCTCCGTCTGCTCAGGACTATTTCGCTCTCCATGCCAGCATACCTGCCCTGTAGAGCTGGATATCCCCGGCTACGTCAGTTTGATCAAGGAAGGCAGGTTCACCGATTCCTACAGTCTAATCAAACAGCGTAATCCACTGCCGGTAGTATGCGGACGGGTGTGTCATCATCCCTGCGAATTCAAGTGCAACCGCGCTCAGGTTGACGAACCGATAGCTATCAGGGATCTGAAGAGATTTGCTGCCGACTACGCTTACAGTCATGGGTTCAAATACACCCCCAAGATGAAGGAGAAAAAGGCGGAAAGAGTGGCTATTATCGGGGCCGGTCCGGCCGGGCTATCCGCAGCCTGGGACCTTGCCCTGGAGGGCTACCAAGTTACCATATTTGAAGCTCTCCCCGTAGCGGGAGGGATGCTGGCGGTAGCTATTCCGGAATATCGCCTGCCCAATGACATGCTTAAAAGGGAAATTCAGGACATTGAAGACCTCGGCGTGGATATCAAGCTGAACACCCCGGTCAATGACATTGACACACTGTTTGCCGATGGTTATAAGGCGGTATTCATCGCCACCGGCGCTCATCAAGGTACCAAAGCGGGTATTCCCGGTGAAGAACTGCCCGGGGTATACGATGCAATTGAGTTCTTGAGAGAGATTAATCTGGGCAGACCGCTAAAGGTTGGTCAGAAGGTAGCCGTTATCGGCGGCGGTAACTCGGCAATCGACTCTGCCCGGGTCTCTTTGAGAAAAGGGGCCAAAGAGGTACACATATTTTACCGGCGTGAAGAACGGGATATGCCGGCGATAGTTGAAGAGATAGAAGCGGCCAAGGAGGAGGGCGTGGCGCTCCATTTACTGACTGCGCCAACCAAGATCCTGGGTAAAAATGGAAAAGTAGCCGGACTTGAGTGTATCCGCATGGAGCTGGGAGAGTTTGATCGCAGCGGGAGGAAGACCCCCAACCCTATTCAAGGCTCCGAATATGTGGTGGATGTGGATATGGTCATCGAAGCTATCGGCCAAAAACCGGATACCTCTTTCATCAAGAACGATACTATCAAAACAGGAAAAGGCGGAATAGTAACCACTAATAAACGGACCCTGGCTACCAGTAGAGAAGGGGTTTTTGCCGGCGGAGATGTCGCCACCGGTCCCCAAACGGTCATCGAAGCTATTGCTGCTGGACAGAGAGCAGCCTGTTCAATAAGAAGGTACCTCAATGGAGAGGAGCTAACACCTCTGGTAGAGCGTAACGGATATAAACCGATTGCATACTCTTCCGAACCACCCAGTGAAGAGGAGCTTAAGGAAAAGGCCAGAATCAGAGCTTCTGAAATCGCCATGAGCCAAAAGACTTCTTCATTTAAGGAAGTGACCTTAACTTATTGCCCGGAAGAGGCAATGGAAGAAGCATCAAGGTGTCTTAGATGCGACATGGAGGTTGGAGAATAAATCATGAAAGAAATAGCTTTAACAATAAACGATCGTGAGTTAAAAGGACGCCCCGGGAACACGGTTCTCGAGGTGTGTAAGGAGAATGGTATTTATGTGCCAACACTCTGTCACCTTGACGGACTGAGTGATGTCGGTGCCTGTCGTATGTGCGTTGTTGAAATCCAGAAAGAGCGCAAGCCAGTCCCTGCTTGTACTTATCCTATAAGAGACGGACTGGTAGTCAAAACTAATACGGAACGACTGGAAAAGTACCGCCGTCAGATACTGGAGCTTCTCTTATCCGAGCATGAGCATAATTGTCTCTTTTGTGAAAAAAATGGTAGTTGCGAACTACAGGATTTGATATATCAATATTGTATTGATCGCCCGATACCTCTAATTAACAAAGAGATCGATCCAATTGATGACTCAAGTCCGGTAATATTGAGAGACCCGAATAAGTGCATTCTGTGTGGGCGGTGCGTCCGTGCCTGTGATGAGATTACCAGCAACCAGGTACTGGGTTTTGGTAATCGAGGTAGTAAGACCTTTGTTACCGCAGAGATAAAACAACTATTAGGCGATACTTGCTGCCTTGCCTGTGGTGCTTGTGTTCAAGCCTGTCCCACAGGAGCAATCACCGAAAAGCTGTCCCGCTTTCAGGGTAGAAACTGGGATATTAGTAAGATCGAGACCACATGTCCCTATTGCGGAGTCGGTTGCCAGATTGAACTCGGTATTAATAATAACAAAATAGTAAAGGTCCGTGGTGTTGAAAGCGGTCCTGATAATATGGGACATCTTTGTGTCAAAGGTCGTTTTGGCCTTGATTTTGTCCAGCATCCTGACCGTCTTACCACTCCTTTAATCAAGTGCAACGGGGAATTTCGAGAAGCTAGCTGGGATGAGGCATTAGATCTAGTTGCAACAAAAATTAGTGATTTGAAAAGAAAATACGGTAGCGATGCTTTGGCTGGGTTATCCTCAGCTAAATGCTCCAACGAAGAAAATTATCTGTTTCAAAAATTTGTTCGAGCCTGTTTCGGGACCAATAATGTTGACCATTGTGCACGCCTCTGTCATGCATCTACCGTGGTTGGTCTAGCCGCGGCATTTGGTAGCGGTGCAATGACTAATTCGATTCGGGATTTTGGGGAATCAAAGGTCATCTTAGTAATCGGTTCCAATACTACCGAAAACCACCCTGTAATCGGTGACCATATAAAGCGTCTTGTAAGAACCAAGAAGACAAAGTTGATTGTAGCCGACCCGAGGGCAATCGAGTTAACGAAATACGCTGATATATGGCTAAGGCAAAAAGGAGGAACGGATGTAGCCCTCCTTAATGGTCTGATGAATGTAATAATCAACGAAAATCTCTATGACCATGAATTCGTGGAAAGCCGAACTGAGAATTTCGAGGATTTCAAGAAAGTCGTCTCGGAATACACCCCTGAGCGGGTAGAAAATATTACCGGCATTCCAAAAGATCAATTAGTTGCTGCAGCAAGGATGTATGCTGAGGCAGAAAGTAGCTCGATCGTTTATTCGATGGGAATCACTCAACACACTACTGGAGTTGACAACGTCCTGTCTACCGCTAATCTGGCCATGCTCACTGGTAACATAGGTCGTCCGGGAACAGGGGTCAACCCACTACGAGGGCAATGTAATGTTCAGGGTGCCTGTGATATGGGGGCTTTACCCAATGTCTACCAGGGATACCAGAGCGTGGCTAATGAAAACATACGCGCGACTATGGAGAATGCTTGGCAGGCAAAATTACCCGAAAAACCAGGTCTAACAGTTCTTGAAATGATGAACCAAGCCGAGAAAGGCACTCTGAAAGCAATGTACATTATGGGGGAAAACCCGATGCTTTCTGATCCCAATCTTAACCATGTTAAGGAAGCATTAGAGAATTTAGATTTTCTAGTGGTACAGGACATTTTCCTTACGGAGACGGCTAAGATGGCCGACGTTGTACTCCCCGGAGTTTCCTTCGCTGAAAAAGACGGAACGTTTACTAATACCGGACGGAGAATTCAACGTCTTCGTAAGGCAATTCCTGAAGTCGGGCAGAGTAGACAAGATTGGGAGATTATCGAGGAGATTGGTTCTAGGTTGGGTTACTCAATGTCTTACCAGTCACCATCAGATATAATGGAGGAAATAGCTTCCGTTACCCCTTCTTATGGCGGTGTTCATTATGATCGTCTGGACGGTCAAGGCTTACAGTGGCCATGCCCCACTCGTGAGCATCCGGGAACACCAAATCTTCATAAAGACAAATTCACTCGAGGATTGGGGCACTTTACTCCTGTAGAATATCGACCCCCTGCAGAACTGCCAGACGAATGTTATCCATTCTTACTGAATACAGGTAGAATCCGCCCTCAATTCCATACCGGTTCTATGTCGCGACGGTCAAAGGGCTTAGCAGAGATTGCCCCGGAAGGTCTCCTTGAAATGAATCCGGCGGACGGGGAAAAACTGAATATAGCAGACATGGACTGGGTTAAGGTAAGTTCACGTCGGGGACATATGGAAACAAGAGTTAATATTACAGAGCGGGTACCTGAGGGAACAGTTTTCATGGCCTTTCATTTTGGCGAGTCAGCAGCCAATTTCCTAACCAACGATGCTGTTGATCCTGTAGCCAAGATCCCAGAATTTAAGGTGGCAGCTGTAAAAATAGAGAGGTTAGAGAAACAACTTCAAACAGTAAAAGGCAGCTAATGAGTTATTAATATATTTTCCCAGAGCTAGATACCTGGAGAGATACGGCGGAAGGAATACAATGAAATAAAGCCATAGAGCGCCCTTCTCTCCAGGTTGCTGGTACCCGAAGTCAAGATGACAACAACTCTGATTCAACCATTAGAATCACGACACCTGACAAGTCACAGCATATGCTGTTGATTATCAAAAATATCTATTATTCTTTGGGGCGCACTTGCGAGAAGTAGAAAAATTAGCCGTACTACGTATTACGGAACAAGGTAAAGCAATCGTTGAGGATATGGTTGCCACCGAATATAATATTGATATATTTCTCAATGGCAATAAGATAATCACTCTACCCTGTTCTCCTCTGAACCTAGACTACCTGGCCGTCGGGCATCTTTTTTATAGAGGTTTAATTCACAGTAAAGAGGAAGTAAGAGGAATAGTATGTAATGAAAAAAAAGGCTTTGTTAAAATAGAAACCCAGAAAAATGTAGTAGATCCTTCAAAACATGCTTCTACCTCTGGGGACGTTAATAAATTTTCATCCGACGTTAAAAAATTAAAGATACAAAGCTCCATCAATATTTCTCCTGATAAGATATTCGCTATGATGGAAGAATTTAACCAAAGGTCGGGATATTTCAAATCTACGGGATGCTTTCACAGCGCTGCGTTGTATAATACCGGAGGGATATTAATTTTTACCGAAGACATCAGCCGGCATAACACCATTGATAAGATATTCGGGGAATGCCTTTTAAAAGACGTGATAACAGATAATCATCTAATTTTCACCAGTTCAAGAGTCTTTTCCGATATATTAATAAAGGTGGCCCAAAGGAATATTCCTATACTTGTATCTAAGTCTGCTCCAACCACCTTAGCAATAAAGTTGGCTAAAGATTTAGGAGTGACCTTAATTGGTTTTGTTAGAGGGAATAGTCTGAACGTTTACGCCGGTGACTACAGAGTGTTATCAAATGGTGATTGTCAAGATCATTCGAAATCCTGAAGAGCAGGATCCTTTAGAGCGCGTAACCTGCTAATACACCCTCCACCACAGTATTAACGATATTAGACTAAGATTTAGATTGGTGTTTGATGTCAAAAGAGTTTCAGACAAGTGGTATTGTTCTAACCGGTGGGAAGAGTGAGCGTATGGGTTGTAACAAAGCATCCTTGACCATAAAAAATAAAAGCTTGCTGGAACACGTAATATCTTCAATTGATTCTTTGTGTAACGAAATTATTATAGTGTCGTCCCCTCTGAATAATCTCCAAAAGCCAGTCTTGCATTCAAAAGTGAGAATAGTGAATGACATATATCCCAATAAAGGTCCTTTAGCCGGAATTCATGCGGGACTATCAGCTTCTAACTCAGATCTTGGCTTGGTAGTCGCTTGCGATATGCCATTCCTGCAGCGTGATTTACTTCGTTACATGATAAGCATTTCTGCTGAATATGATGCGGTGATTCCACGTATAGGTAATCTTACAGAGCCATTGCATGCAATATACAATAAAAGTTGTTTAGCTCTTATCGAGGAGTTATTGAATAGAGGTGTCAGGAAAATAAGCGAGCTTTTCTGTTTGGTTAAGGTTAGATATTTAGGTGAGCGTGAGATTCATCAATATGATCCCAGGGGAGTTAGTTTTTTTAATATAAATACCAAAAAGGAATTAGAACTTTTTATTACCTCTACTTGTGACTATTAATAGTCCCCTTTAATAGTACCCGGAAACGTGTAATTTGGGGCAGCGCTACACTTCCAAGGAGCACCATTCCATCACTACTAGGTAGCCAATACCGATAAGACTCTAACTGCTGTTGGCCTATAATACAGGGGAAGGTCAAGTACCTAGAGTCATATTACTTCTCATAACTCCTTAACATTCATCATTTTCTACCTATAGAAGCGTAACTAAGCTCTAGACAAACTCTTGTTCATTGTTATGAGTCCTCTTTTTGTGATCGATATCCTAAAGCTAGAAGTATATCTCCAACAGGGTGTCCTCGTTCTAATGGGTGCCTCATTGGCATTTCTGGATTTACTGCATAGCGATTACACCTGCCTTCTCTATGCCGGATTATGTAACCCCCTTTTTCTAATTCACCTATGATTTTTTGCACCGCCCTTATACTTAGCCCAGCTTCTTGGGCAATCCCCTGGGCTGTACTTTTCGGATGTTTTGCTATATAAGTAAACAGACGCCCATGATTAGTAAGGAATGTCCATTCCCCTTTTCTCATCTTGTTGCTTGCTCCTTAACTCTTGATTCCAGCTAGGGCTTCTGCTAAAATATAAGTATTATGATACGTGTTTTATAATGCATAATAATAATATACGCTAGGGTGAATGTCAATTCGAAGTGAAATGTCTATAGTGAGGTATGAGTGACAACTAGAAAAATTCCAAGATGTATGAGTACGCAACACCCGGATAACGTGAACTCTTACCTTTTTGCGAAAAATACCGCGCTAGGCATAGAGGACGATATACAGGAAGCTTATTATTTCTTCTCTCACCTGGGTTGTGGCGAGCAGATGTGGGATTGTGAGGGAACGAAATAGACAATTTTGTCGCCAATAAGCTAGTGCCAAAACATAACTCTTTAAGAAGGTACCTCAATGGAGAGGCGCTAACACCTCTGGTAGAGCATAACGGATACAAACCGATTACCTGCTCTCCCGAGCCCCCAGAGAGGAAGACGTTAAGGAAAAGGCCAGAATCAGAGCTCCTGGAATCACCGCGAGTGAAGGCACTCGCTTATTTAAGGAAGTGACCTTAACTTACAGCCCGGAAGAGGCAATGAAAGAAGCCTCAAGATGCCTTAGATACGATTTGGAGGTCGGAGAATAAGCCATGAACGAGATAACAATAACAGTAAATGGTAAACAGGTTAAAGGAAAAGCAGGCAGCACCGTTCTTGAAATCTGTCAGGCTAATGGTATTGATATACCTACCCTCTGTCACCTCTACGGACTGAGTGATGTCGGTGCCTGCCGAATGTGCGTCGTAGAGATTGAAAGGGAGAGGAGGCCGGTTCCCTCCTGCACCTACCCGGCCCGGGAAGGACTGGTGGTACAGACCCACACCGAGAAGCTGGAGAAATACCGCCGCCAGATACTGGAGCTCATATTTACCGAGCACAACCACTTCTGCATGTTCTGCGAAAAGAGCGGGGACTGCGAGCTGCAAAAGCTGGGCTATCAATACCAGATGGACAACGTACGCTACCCCTACACCTTCCCCTCTCTATCGGTAGATTCGCTGAATCAATACATCACAATCGACCACAACCGCTGTATTCTCTGCGGCCGGTGTATCCGGGCCTGCCGTGAAATAGCGGCAGTAAACACTCTGGACTTCGGCCAGCGGGGCTGGAAGACCACGGTGGTGGCCGATTTGAACCAGCCGCTGGATGAATCATCCTGTCTCAACTGCGGGCCTTGCGTTCAAGCCTGTCCTACCGGCACCATCTTTAATAAGATCAATCTCTACAAAGGCATAACCGACGACTGTGAACAGATCGAGACCGTTTGTCCTGACTGCGGGGTAGGCTGTGAGCTGAATGTACTGGTAAGAGATAACAACCTAGTCAGGATCGATGCTCCCGATTTGACCAGTCCGAGAGGGGCCCTGTGTCGAATGGGACGTTTTGAACTGCTTGAACAAACACAGTCCAGAATTACCTCACCGCTGGTACGGAGCAAGGATTGTGAGTTCGAAGAGTGCAGCCTGGACAGTGCGGCGCAACGAATTAGCGCGGGGCTGAAAGAGGCGAAGGCGAGCTTCGCCGGTATGGCATCCACCAAACTTCCCAGTGAGACGCTCTCTTTGTTCCACAAGTTTATTTCAGGGGTAATCGGCAGTGACTCAATTGATACCCCGGATGGAGCCAGCTACCGCATAATCAGCGAGGGCATCGCTAAGTTTACCGGCAACGGTAAGCTGGATATCGAGTGTTCTATCGAGGAGATACCGGGAGCGGATTGTATTATGGTAATCGGAGCCGATCCCCAGAAGACTAATCCTGTAGTCGGCACTCTCATCCGCCGTGCCGCCGGTCAGGGTAAAGCAAAACTGGTAGTGGTACACCCGTCCAGGGATGCTTTCCCTCTCTGGACCGACCTCTGGTTAAAGCCGAAGGCAGGCAGTGAAGCAGCTCTGCTCACCGGGCTGGCCAAGGTCATTCTCGATAAAGGCCTGGCTAAATCAGGAAAGGCTGATGCGATTAAGACTTCTCTCAACCGGTGCGAGGTAGGCGAGGTTACCCGGACCACCGGTATAGATAAGGAGACTCTGGAGGAAGCAGCGGAGATATACGCACGGGCCGAGCGCGGTATCATCATCTACGGAGAAAACCTTGTTGTGAGCGGCGGTGCTGATGCGGTTGCCACTATTCTCAACTTGGCCAGTATCACGGCGAACCAGGTGGGCAACAGCTTAAGAGTTGTTTCTCTGAAATCCGGTGCCAACAGCCGCGGCGCCTGGGAATTAGGATTAGCCAAGGGTATCAAGCAGGATAAGCCGAAGGGCCTCTATCTCCTGCTTTCCGATGATACGGTAGATGAGAAACTGCTTAACTGGCTCCGGGAGATCGACTTTCTGGTGGTCCAGGCAAGCTATCAATCACCGGTTACCGCTATCGCCGATGTGGTACTACCATCACCGATATGGGCGGAGCGAGAAGGTAAATATGTTGATATGGGCGGACGTACACTGGAAATCAAGCAGGTATTAGAACCCGGAGAAGGTGTACTTCAGGATAAAGAAATACTGATGGCAGTTTCTCAAACAATGGGAAAAGAGTTGGTATTACGCTAGGGGGTTAACAGTGGCAAAGGTAAAAGTTATTTCAGCATGGTTGGATGCCTGTGCAGGGTGTCATATGTCCTTTCTGGACATTGACGAAGCGATTATCGGGCTGGCAGACAAGATAGAGTTGCTTGCCACACCGATAACTGATTTCAAGGAGTTTACCCCGGCCGATGTAGGGATTATCGAGGGGGCAATCAGCAACGAGCATGACGAAGAGGTAGCCAAACAGATTCGCGCTAACTGTAAGATACTGATGGTATGGGGCGACTGTGCCGTTTTCGGCGGTATAGTCAGTATGCGTAACCTGTTCAGCAACGAAGAAGTCCTTGACAGATACTACAGTACCGAGAGCACTACTATCAACAGCAAGATTCCCTGCTCAGAAGAACTGCCGCCGCTGGTAAAGGTTAAACCGATAAACCAGGTGGTCAAGGTTGACTGTTACGTCCCCGGTTGCCCGCCCAGTGCGAAGGCGATTCTGTACGCGCTATCCGAGCTTCTGGAGGGTAGGATACCGGTGCTACCAAGCGAGACAATGAGGTACGATTAAGGTCCGAGATAAAGGGGGATATTATGACCAGGAAAATTGTTATTGAGCCGGTTACCCGAATCGAGGGGCACGGCAAAGTTACCATCCATCTCAACGAACAGGGTAATGTAGACAAGACCTATCTTCACGTTACTCAGGTGAGGGGTTTTGAGAAATTTTGTGAAGGAAGACTCTTCTGGGAGATGCCGGTAATTACCCCCCGAATCTGCGGCATCTGCCCGGTAAGCCATCACCTGGCGGCGGCTAAGGCCGGAGATGCCATCCTGGGTGTTAAACTAACGCCTACTGCCGATAAGCTGCGGCGGCTGCTTCATATGGCGCAGATGGTCCAGTCCCACGCGCTTCACTTCTTCCATCTGGCCAGTCCCGATCTGATCTTCGGTATGGAAGCCGACCCGGCAAAACGGAACGTCATCGGGGTTATTGCCGCAATGCCCGATGCTGCCGTGAAGGGGGTCAAACTACGCGCCTTCGGACAGAAGATAATAGAGGCAATGGGACACAAGAGAGTCCACCCCAATGCCGCCGTTCCGGGGGGAATGAACCGCGCCCTGCACAGTGACAAGCGTGATGAAATCTTAAGCCAGATTGACGATATCATCGCCGACTGCCAGTTTGCCGTTGACCTGTTCAAAGACTACTGTGATAAAAATGGCGAGGTTGCTGAAAGCTTCGCTGATTTTAAGAGCGCCTATCTCGGGCTGGTCGATGATAACGGCAATGCCGAGTACTACGACGGTAAACTCAGGCTGAAGGACCAAGACGGCATGACACTGGAAGACGACGTGGCCCCGGAAGACTACCTCTCCATCATTGAGGAAAAGGTCGAAGACTGGTCTTACCTCAAGTTCCCCTACTACAAGAAAATGGGCTACCCCGCCGGTATGTACCGGGTAGGTCCGCTGGGACGACTGAATGTCGCCGACGGCTGCACCACTCCCCTGGCAGACAAGGAGTTCAAGGAATTCAAGAAGCTGGGGAAAAACGGTATACTGCAAGGGTCACTATACTATCATTATGCCCGGCTGATCGAAATGCTTAACTGCGCCGAAGAGATAAAGGCGCTTACCGGGGACAAGGACATCTGCTCGACAGACATCTGGCTTAACTCGGACTGTCTGAACGAGGAGGGAGTCGGAGTAATCGAGGCACCCCGGGGGACACTCTTCCATCACTACTGGGTAGACAAAACCGGTAAGATGCTCAAGGCCAACCTGATTGTAGCCACCGGCCACAACAACCTGGCCATGAATCGTGCCGTCAACGAAGTAGCCCATGCCTTCATCAAGGACGGTAAGGTAACCGAAGGAATACTTAACCGTGTTGAGGTCGCCATCCGCTGCTACGACCCATGCCTCTCCTGTTCTTCGCACGCTCTGGGCCATATGCCCCTGGAGCTCACTATCCATGAGGCGGACGGGAGCATTCGCCAAGTTTTAAGGAGCTAGCAGTAACAGATGAAGACCCTGGTGCTGGGTATCGGTAATTCGATCCTGGGAGACGATGGCGTCGGAGTGCGTGTCGCTCAGGAGTTAGCCGGGAAGATTAAGAACGATAATATTGATGTCAGGGATGTCGGCATAGACGGGTTGAATCTGTTGGATCTGATTCTCGGATACGATAAGTTGATCGTGATCGATGCCGTCCTGACGGAGAGAGAAAAGGTAGGCGAAGTTTACCGGTTCAAGCCGGAGAACGTCTACGATCCTTCACGCTCGGCTATCTCGCCACACCACTTCAACCTGGCAACCACGATTGAAATAGGGAAAAAACTCTTCCCGGGGAGGATGCCGGAAGAGGTCATCGCCTTCGCCGTGGGCACTGAGGAAGCTACTATGGTTACCGAAGAAATGACGGGCAGAGTGAAGGACGCTCTGCCCATAGTGGTAAACCTCGTTCTGGAAGAGCTCAACCTGAATTAAGCAGCCTATAGTTGCACCAGCCGAGATAGGGTAAACCACGGCTGGTGCGATTTATTTCCTACAGTTAAAGACAATTAAGGCTTCCTGCCCATCTGGATAAGAAGCCAGGAGAGCCACCGTTCAATACCCTGCCCGCTGGTACAGGATATCGGAATGACCTCTACCTTTTCGTTGATGCCCTTGACCGCCTGAGAAAAGATCTCGAGGTCGAAGTCAAGATAAGGCTTAAGGTCGATTTTGTTCAACAGCACGGCATCAACTGTATGGAACATAAGAGGATATTTGAATGGCTTATCATGCCCCTCAGGAGTGCTTGACACCAATACCTTCTTATGGTCACCGATGGCGAATTCGGCAGGACAGACCAGATTACCCACATTTTCGATAAGAAGCAGGTCGATATCCTCAAGAGTCATATTACCCAGGGCATTTTGAATCATATTAGCATCGAGGTGGCAGCCGCCGCCGGTGTTTATCTGAACCACAGGGACACCCTCCTTACCCACCTTCTCAGCATCCACGCTTGAGGTGATGTCTCCTTCAATAACACCAATCCTGATTTTGTCCTTCAGCCTCCTTATCGTCTCCAGAATAAGGCTGGTTTTACCGGCACCGGGAGAGGCCATTATATTCACAGCAAATACGTTATTCTTGTCCAGTAGGGCACGATTTCTTTCCGCTATTTCGTCATTAGCACTGAGAATGTTTTTAAGTACTTTTATTTCCATCTATACCACCTCAATATTTTTGTCAGGGCTTTTCGCCAATTACTCCACCCTGATACCTACTAATTCACCAGCAGTAACTACTCGACTTCAATGCTCTCCACAAAAAGTTCCTTACCGTCGGTAATTTCTATGCTATCCTGGCCACAATCAGGACAGGACCAATCAAATTCCTTGAGCTTGAAGACCCGGGCACAGTTCCTGCAGCGTGCCTTCGCCGGCACCATGGTAAAGGAGACGGTAGCGCCCTCGGCAATAGTACCCTTGACCAGAAAATTAAAGTAGAACTGCACCGACTCCTCAACAAAACCGGACAACTCGCCGACGGACAGCTTTACTGCCAAAACCCGCTCAGCCTCTGCCTTCTCCGCCTGGTCCAGAACGATATCAAGCATACTCTGTGTGATAGCAAGTTCATGCATTCTAACAAATCCTCGGCAGCGGGTCTCCGACCAGCATATCAATTATTCGGGACGTTCCCAGCCCGGTCTTCATTACTACCCGGCCGGGGCTCTCCGATAACACCTCACCAACGATGGCAGCTTCTTTCCCATAGCAGTTTGCCCGCATTGCCTTAAGTACCACTTCGGCATCTCGTTCCGGCACCACCGCGACCAGCTTACCCTCATTGGCGAGGTATAGAGGATCAAGCCCCAGCATCTCGCAGGCACCCAGGACCTCTTCCCGCACCGGAATTTTCTCTTCTTCGATCCGGATGCCCACAGCCGACTGACCGGCTATCTCGTTTAAGGTAGCCGCCAGCCCCCCCCGGGTAGGATCACGCAGGCAACGGATACTGGAGCTGACGGCTATCATCTCCGCCACCAGACTACCCAGCGGCGCACAATCACTCTCAAGAGTAGTGGCAAAACTCAATCCTTCCCGCTTGCTCAGTACGGCAATGCTGTGATCACCGATATTTCCACTCAAGATAACCTTATCTCCCGACTTTGCATTACTGCCGGAAATGTTGACCCCTTCCGGCACCACGCCGATACCGGCAGTATTGATAAAGAGCCCGTCAGCACTACCCCGGCTGACCACCTTGGTATCCCCGGTGATAATCTTCACCCCCGCTTCTTCAGCCGCCCTCTGTATAGAAGCGACCACCCGATCCAGGTCACTCATAGCAAGCCCTTCTTCGATAATAAGGGCCAGGCTTAAATAGAGGGGTCTGGCCCCCGACATAGCCAGGTCATTGACCGTACCGCAGACCGCCAGCCTACCGATATCACCGCCAGGGAAAAAAATAGGACTTACGACATGACTATCCGTAGTGAATGCGAGTGTACCGCTGAAGTCAAAGACGGCAGAGTCATCCAGCCTGGCCAGCAGCGGATTATTCAGGACCTTAAGAAAGCTCTTCTCAACCAGCTCACGGGCCAGGCTACCGCCGCTACCATGAGTAAGCAGAATTCTATCCGGCAAGATTTCCTCCATAAAGGTAATGGGCGGAGCAACTACCCTCTGATGAGACCATACACGGCCCAACCGGGTGCTCCGGCGTACAGATACCGGCAAAGAGGGGACAGTCCCGGGGGACTTTGGTCCCCCTCAGAATCTCACCGCAGATACAGCCCACGGGTTCTTGGGCAGGCTCGGTAGCAATATCAAAAGCCAGTTCAGCATCGAATTGCCGGTACTCTTTCCTTAACTTCAAGCCGCTTGCAGGAAGCTCCCCCATTCCCCGCCACCGTGCCGGAGCTGGCTCGAACACTTTTTCCATCAGTCTGATGGCCTCCGGATTTCCCTCCGGGCGAACCCCCCGCCGGTAAGCGATCTCAACCTTAGCCTCTCCCTGTTCGATCTGGTCTACCAGCATGCTGACGCACTGCAGTATATCTACCGGCTCGAAGCCGGAGATAACACATGGGATACGGTATTCCCGGGCGATAACCTCCCAGGGATAAGAGCCGATAATGGCGCTTACATGTCCCGGACAGACGAGCCCGTTTAACCTGACCTCACCGGAATCAAGGATGGCACGGATTACGGGAGGACAGAGCTTATTTAAAGAAAGGACATAATAGTTATCTATCCCCCTTTCCTTAGCCTGGATAACAGAGGCAGCGACAGTCGGGGCGGTAGTCTCAAAACCGATACCGAGGAATACGATGGATTTGTCGGTATTCTCACTGGCTATCTTAACGGCATCCATGGTGGAATAGACCATACGGACATCAGCGCCACTGGCTTTAGATTCCTGTAAACTGGAACGGCTTCCCGGGATCTTCAGCATATCACCGAAGGTAGTAATGATTACACCGGGAATCTGCGATAGGGCAATCGCCCTGTCTATATCAGCATTAGCAGTTACACAGACAGGACAGCCGGGACCGGAGACCATCTCCAGGGTAGACGGAAGCATTTGACGAATGCCATGCTTAAAAATGGCCACCGTATGGCCGCCACAGAACTCCATAAGACGGGCCGGGATCCGTGACCGAAGCCGTATCTGTGAAAGCAGCCCTGAGGCCAACTTGCTGCTACGAAATTCGGTAATGAATCTCAACCCGACTCCTCGACAAGATGGGCCATCTCATCCAAAATCCTTAGAGTCTCCTCAGCCTCTTTCTGATCCATAATGCTGATAGCATAACCGGTGTGGACTATAGCATAATCACCCACCCTGGCTTCCGGAGTCAACTGCAAGCTGATGCGACGGCTTATCCCGCCTATTTCCGCCTCGGCTTCCATACCATCAACAGATTTAATAAGTGCCGGTATCGCTAAACACATAACCCTTCCTTAACAGCAAAATTGGCAATAACAGCCTGTCCCAGGGCAACCCCGCCATCATTACAGGGCACCAGTTGGTGAGTAAACACACGAAAGCCATCTCTCTTTAATGCCGAGGTAGTCAGCTTTAGCAGAAGACGGTTCTGGAAAACACCACCGCTCAATGCCACGTCCCTAATGCTGCTTACTTCAGCAATCACCCGGCACATCCGGGTGATGATTTGAGCGACGGTATGATGGAATCTGACTGATATTATCGGGGCCGGAACCCCTGCCCTGACATCCCGGGCTACCGACGAAATAACACCAGCTAATTTTACCACCCTTACACCTTGCTCTTCAATGATAGCAAAGGGATACGATTCACTCTCAAAATCCTCCGCATTATCGGGAGCAGCCATCTCGAGCTCAATCGCCGCTTGTGCCTCGTAGTCTATTTTCCCCCTCACCCCCGCCAGAGCCGAAACAGCATCGAAAAGTCGTCCGGCGCTCGAGGTAAGCGGGGAATTTACCCTCCGCTCCAGTTGCCTGCTCACTATTTCGACCTCACCAGGATCAAGACCAGCCAAAGGGAAACCAGCTAACGGGAAGTCTTTACCGAGCAGGGTATAGAGATAACTCAAGGCCATACGACAAGGTTTCTTAATAGCAGCGGCACCTCCCGGTAGGGGTACATACTCCAGTTGTCCCATCCTTCGAAAGGAATTCAAGTCAGCAAACAGGAACTCCCCACCCCAGATTGTGCCATCGCTCCCGTACCCGGTGCCATCAAGGGCCACCCCGATAACCGGTCCGTTCACCCTGTTTTCTGCCAGACAGCTTGCGATATGGGCATGATGGTGCTGAACCGGAACCAGACTCAACCCATATTCAGCACCAATTTGCCGGGCATACTTGGTACTGAGATATTCGGGGTGCATATCGCAGGCTATCACCCGTGGTTCAACACGAAACAAACCCTTGTATAACTCAATGGTATTCTCGAAATGCTCCAGAGTCTCCTCATTCTCCATATCACCGATATGCTGGCTCAAGAAGGCATGTTCATCCTTGGTCAGACAGAAGGTATTCTTTTCTTCGGCACCACAGGCAAGGACCTGCTCTGATTTGAAGGAGAGAAAGATAGGATAGGGGGCATAGCCGCGAGCCCGCCGTATCGGCCGGGGAACCTCATCCACGAAATAAACGCTGTCATCATACCTCGAGTAGATATCCCGGTTGTGAAGCAGGAAATAATCGGCAATCCCCTTAAGCCTTACTAAGGCCTCCCCGTTATCCTTAGCAATAGGTTCTTCACTTAAATTTCCGCTGGTCATCACCAGCGGCAGACCGGTCTCACTGAGCAGGAGATGGTGAAGCGGTGTATAGGGAAGCATCATACCGATATATTTCAGGTTGGGCGCTACCGAAGGGCAGACATCGGATGAGCTATGCTGCCATCTAAGCAGTACTATCGGGCACTCTGGAGACTCAAGCAGCCTGCTTTCCCCGGGTGACAGCAGACAGTGTCTTGCCACATCTTCCATATTAGCTACCATAACCGCAAAAGGCTTGGCACCCCGCTTCTTGCGCGTTCTCAACAAGTCTACCGCATCTCTATCAGTAGCATCACAGGCAAGTTGAAAGCCACCCAACCCTCGAATTGCCAGTATTTTCCCCTGTTTTAGAAACTTTCCGGCCGCCCTGATGACATCATCGGCAGCAACACGGCTACCGTCACCATCAACTATCTCCAGATTGGGACCACAATCGGGACAGGCATTAGGCTGGGCATGAAAGCGCCGGTTGAGCGGATCATCATACTCTTGTTGACACCGGGGGCACATCTTAAACTGGCGCATAGTCGTCCTGGCACGATCATAAGGGATATCTTCAATGATGGTAAAGCGGGGGCCACAATTAGTACAGTTGGTGAACGGGTAGCGATAGCGGCGGTCAGACGGGCAGAGCAACTCTCTCCGGCAATCTTCACAGGTGGCAATATCCGGCGAAACCAGCTGGTACCGTTCCGCTTCGCCTTGGCTGGGCAGAATTTCAAACCCGCTATTCCCCCTAGCGGGCAAGAAGGAAACCTCAACCCTCTCGATATGAGCCATGGGAGGAGCTTTTTCTTCGAGGTCGACAAGAAAACTCCTTATATTGCTCTCGTTTCCTTCTACCTCGATTTCGACATTCCCCGAAGTATTACGTACCCAACCCTGCAGGCTATACTGATAGGCCAGTCGATAGACAAAGGGGCGGAAACCAACCCCCTGCACCACCCCCCACACCAAAACTCTAGCCAATTTTTTTGCTCTCACCAGCACCATCCACCCATTCTCCAATTAATACATCAAGCGGTAATCTTCCAACCGGTCAGTTGGTAATCCCGGGGCGGACGATATCCCTTAAGCAGGTCCAACTTTCCCTGTCTCTTCAGACTATTATAGATCAGAACCCAGGCGCAGTCTTTTTCCGGACTGAGTTCACATTTATCGTCTTTAGCTCCACCGCAGGCACCGTTAAGAAGCCCTTTGGGACAGCAGGCCACCGGACAGATTCCGCCGGTCACGGCAAGGAGACAATCGCCACAACCAACGCACCTCATTTCCAGAATGCCATCATCCCTGTCTTCCGCACCCATAAAGTGCGTATTCTGCACAGGGAAAACAGGAAGCTCAGGGAAAATTTTGGCCAGGGTCTGCACTCCCAATCCACAGGCTAAAGAGAGCACCGCCTCCGCATTACCTATTTCAGGTTTGAGCACCGACGCTGCCATATAGTCATCACACTGCTTCCCCACCGTAGTTATCTTAAAATTAAAAACCTTACCTCTCGGTTTTCCCGCGAGGTCAAGCATCTGGCCCAGTGTACTGGCTTCCCTCAAGCCTCTCGGCGGCTGGTTACAGCCGTCACAACCCACAACCAGAATATCAGAATAGGGTAAAATAAAGCCCAGCACTTCATCCAGAGGCTTTAGTGTTGTTACTATCATCTATTTACTCTCCTTCGACCCGATAGACTCTATTTCCCGGCTAAACCGTTCCAGCTCCCGGCCAAACTCTTCCTGATGACGGGGAGTCACCGTGCAAAAGCTAACCCTATCTTGAATACCTATCTGGCTCAATCTCTTCTTCAGAGCCGCAATCGAGCGCTGTACCTCCCGGCTCCCTGTCTGACGATGGCAATCCTCTTCCGGACAGGCTACCACCAAGACCCCACCGACTCCCTGCTGTAAAGCCTCCAGAATGTGGATACTCTCAACACGGGCAGCACAAGGCACGTCAATAACACCTGCATTCGGATTGGTCTTCTTATCAAGGGGCGGTAATACCGTCCATTGACACAGGAATACCAAGATCCCCGGCCTTTTCATCTCCGAGACCGCCTCAGTAATCGAACCGGAGATACGCTCTCTCTCCCAGCTTTCAAGCTCTATTGCCATAGCCGGACAAACAGCAGCACATAAGCCACAGCCCCGGCAGAGGGTCATATCAAAGCTGACCCCATGCGGGCTCTTGAAGGAAATAGCATCGCAAGGGCAGTAAAAAGCGCAGTCGCCACAGTTAATACACGACTCTTCATCATATTCAATCCCCGATACCACCGGCTGGAGTCCTGCGGCAACACACCCCTTGCAACTCTTACAAGGGCCGCAACAAAGGCATCTCCTCGCCTCCTCTACCACCTGCTCCAGGGTAAACGCTTTCTCAAAGGGCTCAAAATTCAGTCTTGCCTCTGCGGGTACCCATATCAGCGGCGGCTGAGACTTATAATAAGCGTTACTCAGGACAGACGCATCCTGATACTCCTTCTTTCTCCCGGTCTTTAAATCCTCACCCCTGATATAACGGTCGATGGACTCAGCCGCGTTCAGTCCATCCCGCATCGCTTCCGCAGCAAAACCCACCCTCCTCACGTCACCACCGATGAATACACCCTCCTTAAGGTTGCTCATCAGGATGATTTCGTCAACGTCAAGCTTCCTGCTCTTATCCAGCAAACCCTCCTGCTCATATATAGCCCGATCCTGCTCCTGACCGATGGTAACCAGCAGCACATCACCTTCAAGGTACACCACATCATCATGGTTAAACCTGGGATTGAACCCGCCGTTCTCATCAAATACCGAGGTGCACCGGGGACACTTTATCTTCTTAAATTTTCCACTTTCACCGATTACCTCTGCTACTCCCCTGGAATAGGCTATCCTTATCCCTTCCTGGGTAGCTCCTTCTATTTCCTCCCCGTCGGCAGGGATGCCATCCCTGGAGGACCTGTTCTCATTCTCTAAGCAGACCAGGGTTACTTCGCCACCCAGCCTCCGAGCAGTGCGGGCGACATCAAAGGCGACATTACCCCCGCCAAGGACAATCACCTTCTTGCCCCGATAGAGTCCTGGAGATGATATGCCCTGATTTACCTCATAAAGCAGGTTCAACCCGAACACAACCCCCTCCAGATTGACATTGTCAACCGGTTTACCATCAATGGTAAGAGGCCGGCTAACCGGCGTACCGGTAGCCAGGAATACAGCCTGGTAGCCTTCTTTCTTAAGGTCGTCAAGCTTTTTACCGACGCCTCCTATTTCAGCACCAAGCCTGACCTCAATATGGGCAATCCGGAGCAGACTGCTGATGACAGAATCAACGATATCCCCGGGAAGACGGTAGCGTGGGATTAGCCTGAGGGCACCGCCCAACTCGTGGCTTCTCTCCAATATGGTAATCCGATACCCCCTTTTGCTCAGTTCGTAGGCACACATCAAACCTCCGGGTCCGCTTCCGATGACGGCCACCTTTTCCTTATCCGGCGTAGGCAGGGTTGGTGCGGTCTCAAGATACCTGATGTAACGGTCGGCAACAAGTCGCACCAGCATCCTCCGCCTTACGGCCCCGGTCTCATCCTTGTAATTGCACCGCCTCTCACAGAGCCCGCAAATATAACTACAGACCGGGAAAAGGGGGTTCTTTTCATAGATTTCGTCACCAATCCTAATTATCTGCCGGTCAGCTTCTTCAGGATCCAGAGGCAACAAAGCAAGCATGGTATGGCTGCGCTGGATATCTTCTCCAAGAGGGCATGCTATCTGGCAGGGAGCCAAGTAAACTTTTCCCTCAGCACCACGACTTACTTCTTCAACCCGGGTCAGGTCTTCTTGAGGAACTAATTCGCTCATCTGTTTTCAGCCTTCTTCGAAAAATGGCATCTCACGAATACCAGATACGACTTCAGAGATAGAGGGTTTACCTCGCCGCCCGGCTATCACAAAGAGACCCGTCATCACCGGATTATCCATCTCCGAGATCGTTCATAGCTTTTCCTCTACTATTATTCGTTCGACAATGGACGGTATCTTTTCCGCCACTTCTTCGCTACACCGCTCGGAAAAGCACGCGTTATCCCTTACCTCAACGGCATAAATACTGACGGACTCAGGCATTTTGCACCCCAGGTTTCTGCCGACCTCGAAGGCAGTGGCAACATCCATACTATGGGCAGAAGAGGGAACGGCAGCCCTGCCGAGATCCTCCAGCCCGAGTTTGTACAGATCGCCCGGTCGCCCTTGCCCGGTCTTGATAGAATCGATGATGATGAGCTTATCGTAACCCGCTACATAATCAATTATGACAACGGCAGCCTCATTGGTTTCCTCGACTTTCAAGCCGGGTATTGCCGCCTTGAGCCGGCGGGCAATCTCAATACCCACTCCATCATCGCTGAGAATCGGGTTCCCTATGCCCAGGATGAGTGTCTCCATCTCCTGTCCTCTGTTTTCAAACAGCAATAACCTCTTTAACCTCAGGTACTTTCTCCTTAAGGAGCCGTTCAATACCCTGTTTCAGCGTCATCTTCGACATCGGACAGCCGCTGCAGGCACCCTTCAGTCTCACCTTCACCACGCCTTCGGTCACTTCTACCAGCTCGACGTCACCACCGTCCGCCTGCAGAGCCGGCCTTATCTTCTCCAGAACAGCCTCTACCTTTTCCTTCATAAAATACCCCCCTTTATTTTGATAACTCTACACATTTATCCTCTTTTTAAACTCCTTTTTAGCTTCCCATCAGATCCGTAGATGCTCACCTCGAGCGGCATTCCTCCGGGAAGGGAATGGGTGGCACAAGCATAGCAGGGGTCATAAGCCCGGAAACCCATCTCGATCATATTGAGAATACCATCGGGGACCTTCCCGTCCTTTATCAGGGATTTGGCTGCTTTTTCAACCGACATATTAATGGCCGCAGCATTATTCTGTGTGGCGACAATCAGGTTGACCCTGGTGAGAATCCCTCTGTCATCCGTCTCATAATGGTGAATGAGGGTTCCTCTTGGCGCTTCGACAACACCCACTCCTTCCTTAGGCGTCTGGACAGGCAGGTTTACAATATCAGGAGAAAGAATTTCCGGATCACGGGCAAGCTCTACCACTCGCTCCGAGGCATATAGCGCTTCCACCAGCCGGGCCCAGTGGAAAGCCAGGGTACTGTGTACCGGCTTTCCACCCAGTACGGAGAACATCCTCTCGTAGGCTTCCTGTGCCAGCGGCGTGGCCATACCATCGGAGACATTCAGACGGGCCAGGGGAGCAACACGGAAAACACCGCTCTCCTCGCCGTCGACAAATCCTTGCCAACCTATCGTCTTAAGGTAGGAGAAGCGGACGTATGTCCAGGGCTCGACATGCTCAGCGATGTGGCCAAGATAATCCCGGCCATTGAACCTGGCGAACTCCTTGCCGCCGGGGTCAACCACTCTTATCGCGCCATCGTAGAAGTTTACCTTATTATTCTTGTCCACCATTCCCATATAATACGTCTTATGCGAATAAACATCGCCGGAAACCAGATCGATGTAGTCCTTGTTCTTCAGTACGATGTCATCAAAAAGACCCTGGGCAAGTTTGCAAAACTCCACACTATATTCCCCAGCCTCCAGGATTGTCTTCTGCTCATCCTTACTGAGGCCCTTGGACACCCCTCCGGGCAGCGCACAGGAGGGCATACCCGGCTTACCACCGATTATCCTTAAGATATTTCTCATTCCTTTGCGCATCCGAATAACCTTACCGCCGGTCTCCAGCCCCACCCGGGCAATGACCCCCAGGATATTTCTCTCTCCGGCCGGCGCCTGTGGACCGACAATAAAGTCAGGACCACCCAGGAAGAAGAAGTGCAATATGTGATCCTCAGCCTGAAAGGCATTGTACATCAACTCCCTTATCTTCTTCGCTACGGGAGGAGGATCAACCTTGAACAAATCGTCCAGGGCCTTGGCCGATGCCATGTGGTGAGCGGTAGGACAGACACCGCAGATCATAGAGGTTATCCGTGGCATCTCCTCAGCGGGCCTGCCCACCGAGAACTCCTCGAAACCGCGAAGCTCGGGAACCTGCAGACAGGCCCGCTCACAGCCGCCTTGATCATCAAGGAATATTTCTATCTTACCGTGTCCTTCCAGTCGAGTTATCGGATCAATCGTTATCTTCTTCACATTATTACCCTACCTCTTTCTTTTTAGAAGTGAAGTAGGCAGACTGAATCTGTAGAATGTGCCAGCCGGGTCGGGAAACCTATCGATTAGTTTCCGGATATCTTCATCCGGCATCTTCCCTTCTTCATCAACCCCCAAAATAGAGGCAAACATGGCCAGGGCTTTAGTTCCCTGGTCAACCACGCCATCGACGGGACCGAAACAGCCGCGGCACGGCATATTGGCCCTGATACAGGTCTCGCCACAGCCGGTACGGGTCGCCGGCCCGTAGCAAAACAGCCCCTGTACCATAAAGCACTGCTCGGGGTCAATCTTGATCTCCCATGGTCTTTTAATGTCTTTTACTACAATCTTATCCGGTTTCGAGTCCCTCCTGGGACAGGTATCACAGAGAGCGATGTTGGGAGCGAGCACAGCACCCTTCTCCGGCAGCTGGCCGGTTAAAACCGCATTCACCGCATTCATAATCAAGTCGGGCGGGGGAGGGCAACCGGGAAGATAATAATCAACCGGAATGACCTGATCCAGAGCGCTGACCGTATCGTAGAACTCAGGTAGAGTGAGCTCCCTGCCATCCTCAATGGTTTTCGGCTGAGGGATAATCTTCTCCGGATTGATCACGCTGGGAGAATCGTGGTAGACCCGCTGGAAGATCATCTCACCGGTACAGAGATTACCCAGACCGGGAATACCACCCAGGTGAGCGCAGGCGCCAAAAGCAACCACTAAATCCGACTTCTGCCGCAGCAGCCTGACCATTTCCTCCTGCTCTTTAAGCCTGACCGCACCGTTTATGAAGCTTACCGTGATTCCACCGTCTTTCATCACCTCAATGTCCTTTTTCTTGAAATCCAGCGCCACCGGCCAAAAGACAATATCCACCGTATCGGCTAACTGCAGAATATCTTCGTTGAGGTCAACCACCGCCTCTTCACAGCCACCGCACGAAGCACACCAATAAAAGGCAACCCTCGGTTTAGCCATCATCCCCTTCTACATCAATCGAATGTTATCAAGCGGCTTTTATCCAGTCTTCTCCATGTTACTAAACAAAAATACCGGCACAAAGCACAACACTCTTTGACCCGGTACGCACCACTACTTCGAACAGCATATATAACCAGCCATGGCCATCAGCCGTATTAGGCCAGCTATTCAGCAAGGAAGTCCCCTTCGCCACAGGAAAGGAGATAGACAGGAACTGCTAATCTTATATAATGATTTCAGGCAGGATCCAGTAGTGATTTTATCTCAAATCCATGAATAACAAGGGTAGCTTACCATTGTGTTCTCGAGATTGTCAACGCTGCTAACGGCAGCCTTAAACATTGAACAGGAAGTTAATGATATCACCATCCCGGACTGTATAGTTCTTCCCCTCCAGACGAAGCAGCCCTTTCTTGCGGGCCTCGGCAAGGCCGCCGCACTCTATCATTTCCTCATAGCTGATTACCTCGGCACGAATAAAGCCTCTCTCAATATCAGAGTGGATTTTACCGGCCGCCTTAAGGGCACTGGTGCCATCCTTAATCGGCCAGGCCCTGACTTCATCCGGGCCCACGGTTAAAAAGGAGACCAGCCCGAGTAACTCATAGGATAGCCTGATAGCACGCTCCAGCCCGGGCTTGGCAATGCCGAACTCAGCACGGAGTTCCTCAGCCGCATCCCCTTCCAATTGAGCCAGCTCCATCTCCAGCTCACCGCAAAGGGTAATAATGCTGCAATTGGTTCTCGAGTAGCGCTCCTGCAGTTCTGTTTCCAGAGAGGTTGCTTGAGGTAGCTGCTCTTCCCCGATATTAACCACGATAAGCAGTGGTTTGGCGGTGAGAAACTGGTAGTTGGCGATAGTCTTGCTCTCTTCATCAGCCAGGTTTAGCTCCCTGATGGACACATCCTTTTCCAGGCTGGCATTAATCTTGATCAGTAATTCCTGCTCCCGGAGCAGCCCCTGACGCTCGGTGGCCTTAGCCCCTTTCAGGGACTCCTCTATCCTCTTCAGTCTTCGTTCAATAATAACCAGGTCGGAGAAGGCAAGCTCCATGTCCATGGTGGCAATATCCCGGTCGATATCCAGACTGCCTTCACTATGGGGAACGCTTTCGTCAGTAAAGGCACGTACGACATGAAACAGAGTGGAAACATTACCGAGCTGGTTCAAAAGCTCGCCACCGATACCCTTATCCTTAGCCAATTCCTTGACGGAAGCCCCGATATCAACATACCTCGCTTCGGCGGGGACCACCCTCTTGGGATGGAACATATCGGCAAGGACCTTTAAGCGGGGATCGGGAACCTTAGCCACCCCGACATGGGGAGACCTGGCTTCCTGGGTATAGCTTCCGGTGGTAACCTTACCTCCAGTCAAGGCATTAAAAACAGTCGTCCGGCCGCTCTTGGAAAGTCCGATGATACCGATGTCAACACTCATGTCTTATTTTAATCCTTACCACCGCTATTCTTCAATAATTTCACCGCCAGGTGTGATAAAATGGATGTTAACCACGAAAAGGAAGAAGACTTGCTGTATATACTATCCGGTCAGGATGATTTCTCCCTGAACGAGTCGCTGGAGGGAATAAAGAGAGGCATCGGCAGCGAGGCGCTACTAACGGCTAATACCACAGTAATTGATGGTCAGCAGATAACTGCAGAGCAGCTAAGGAACGTTATAGATACGGCTCCATTTCTAGCAGACAAGAGGCTAGTCATCATCAAAGGACTGCTGGAACGCTTTGTCCCCAAGGGTAAACCGGGACGGCAGAAAAAGGCCACGCCATCGGTCAAGCAGCAAGATGAACAGGGATCACTGCTGGGTCTGCTCAGTAGCATACCCGCCAGCACGATACTGGCACTGGTAGACGTAATAGATGATAAAACGCGAAACAAAAGTCCGCTCTTTAAGGAACTCTCGGCCGGGGCAGAGGTAAGAACCTTTCCCCTGCTCAAGGGCACCGGGCTCAGGCAATGGATCAGGGAGCAGGCGGGTAAGGAAGGCGCCGAGATATCTCCTCCGGCGGTAGAGTTGCTGGCCAGGCTAATAGGCAGTAACCTCTGGATTATGCAAAATGAGATCAGAAAGCTTGCCCTGTTTACCTCAGGCCGCTGCATTGAAGAAGATGATGTCAGCAGGGTGGCAAGCCATGCCCAGGAAGCTAGTGTTTTTGCTATGGTCGATGCCGTCATTGAATTTAAGACCGGACTGGCCGAAGGACTACTTGAGCAGTTACTGGAAAACGGGGCGGCACCGACCCATCTTCTTTTTATGATATCACGACAGTTCCGCATGATAGCCCGGGTAAAAGAGCTCAAAAAACAGGGCGGAGCGGATAGAGAAATCCAGACTAAGCTGGGAATCGCCTCAGATTTTGCCTTTCGTAAGACAGTAGAGCAGTCAAACCGCTACCCTCTGGGGCGCATTAAAGAAGTATACCACAGGCTTTTAGCAACCGACCTCGCCATTAAGACCGGAAAATATCACGACGAACTGGCCCTCAATATCCTGGTTGCCGAGCTATGCCAACAGCCTCAGCGATAGCCAACCCCTGGCACTAGAAATGTCCCGGAGAGAATATTGACAAAAACGTTACACTACGTTATCATAGGAAAACGGTTGCCTATTTCCGTGGAGAAGCGTTTTAGATGATCGGCCGTAATGACCTTGAGGTCGAAAGAAAGTCTGTATCTATACTTAAGATTATCAATGAGTCATCCCAGCCGGTGGGGGCGAGATTGATTGCCCGTCAGTTGAAGAGACACGGGGTAGAGCTGGGGGAACGAGCGGTAAGGTATCATCTCAAGCTAATGGATGAGCGTGGGCTAACCAGTCTCATCGGAAGAGACGGCAGGCTGATTACCGATTCAGGAATCGAAGAGCTAAAGAGCGCCCTGGTCAGGGATAAGGTAGGACTCTCTATCTCCAGAATTGAGATGCTTTCTTTCCGCACCGATTTTGACCTGGATAAGCACACCGGTCGAATTCCGGTAAATATCTCTTTCTTTCCCAGGGATAAATTCAACAAGGCTCTTAAAGAGATGTGTACTGCTTTCTCGGCAGGTCTCTGCGTAAGCAAGCTGGTAGCGATAGCCGATGAGGGAGAGTCGCTCGGCGAGCTAACCGTCCCCGAGGGAAAGACCGCTCTGGCGACAGTATGCAGTCTGGTGATAAACGGCACCTTGCTTAAGGCCGGCGTCCCCATCGATTCGAGGTTCGGCGGCATACTCCAGACCCGTAACCATCAGCCGATTCGTTTCGTGGAACTTATTCACTATGCCGGTTCATCAGTAGACCCCTCCGAGGTATTCATCAGTGCCAAAATGACCTCGGTGGGTCAGGCAACCAAAGATGGCTGCGGCAAAATACTGGCCAACTTTCGCGAGATACCAGCTATCTGCCGGCCCGTTGCCGAGGAGGTGATCGCCAGACTCAAGAAGGCCGGCCTTAACGGAGTGCTGGTAATTGGAGAGACCAGCGAAGCAGTCTGCGAAGTCCAGATAGAGCTCAACCGCATCGGTATAGTCCTGCTCGGCGGCCTCAATCCGGTAGCCGCAGTTACCGAAGCCGGTATTGAGTGTGAGAGCCGAGCAATGAGCACCGTTCTAGACTACCAAAACCTAATCAAATTTGAGGAGCTAATATGAAAGAGATAAAAATCATACCCTGCCTGGATATTAAAGAAGGTAGAGTGGTTAAGGGAGTGAAGTTCGTTAACCTGAGAGATGCCCGCGACCCGGTAGAAGCCGCTACCACCTACTGTAAGCAAGGTGCCGACGAGCTTGTTTTCCTTGATATCTTCGCTACCGTAGAAAACAGAAAGACCAGACTGGAGTGGGTGAAAGGAGTCCGGAAAGTTACCACCATTCCATTCGCTGTCGGCGGCGGCATCGCCAGCATCGCGGATATGAAGGCACTAATTGACCTCGGCGTGGACAAGGTTTCTATCAACACCGCTGCCGTGAGAAGGCCCCAATTGATAACTGAAGCTGCGGCTGAATTCGGCAGGGATAGGCTTGTCGTCGCTATCGACGGTAGAAAGAACCCGACGGAAAGCGGCCGCCCCCGTCTCGAAGTGGTGATCAAAAGCGGCGATGAGCCTACCGGTATTGATATCGTCGACTGGGCAAAGCGGGTAGAGGAACTCGGAGCGGCAGAAATTCTGCTCACCAGTAAGGATGCCGACGGTACCAAGGCAGGCTATGACCTGGAAATGACCAGAGCCGTCGCCGAGGCTGTTGCCATCCCGGTTACCGCCTCCGGTGGTGCCGGAACCTTGGAGCATCTCTACCAGGCAGTAGTAACCGGTAAAGCATCGGCAGTGCTGGCTGCCTCAATCTTTCACTTCGGCGAAATCTCCATCCCCCAGGCCAAAAAGTACCTGAAGGAAAGGGGGATAGCGATTAAGAAATAACCTTGCTGTTTCCGTAAGTACCACAATTTGAGACAGTTTGCTCAGAACAAACAGAAATAAATCCGGGAGAATTATCTGGGATAATTAATATTAAGGAGCGGTGAAAAGAAATGGCGAATATTAATCCTTTTGACATCGTAAGGCAACAGATAGACAATTGTGCCGGAATCTTAAATCTGGACCACGACGTAACCATGATGCTGAAGACTCCGATGAGGGAACTTCATGTGTCGCTGCCGGTACGGATGGATGACGGCTCGGTCAAGGTTTTCCAGGGTTTCAGGGTTCAATACAACGACGCTAGAGGCATCACCAAGGGCGGTATCAGATTCCATCCTGATGAAACCATCGATACCGTTCGAGCTCTAGCAGCCTGGATGACCTGGAAATGCTCCCTACTCGACTTGCCGCTGGGAGGAGCAAAAGGCGGTATCATCTGCAATCCCAAAGAAATGTCGATAGGTGAATTAGAGCGTTTAAGTCGGGCCTACGTACGTAGCGTATTCCAGTTTATCGGGCCGGAGAAAGACGTCCCTGCTCCTGATGTTTATACCACCCCGCAAATTATGGCCTGGATGATGGACGAGTATTCGGTTATAGCCGGGAAGCCACAATTTGGCGTTATTACCGGCAAGCCACTGACTATCGGCGGTTCTCCCGGGCGGGGGGACGCTACCGCTCGTGGTGGTATGTATACCATCCGTGAAGCCGCCCAGGCGCTGGGGATTGACCTGAGTAAAGCTACCATCGCCGTACATGGTTACGGAAATGCTGGATATCACGCAGCCCGACTATGCCACGAAATCTTTGGGGCCAAAACAATAGCGGTATGTGACAGCAAAGGCGGGGTATGCTGTAAAACTGGAATTGACCCGGAGGCAGCATTTGCCTGCAAATCGAAAACAAGCTCGGTCTGTAACCTGCCTAGTATGGAACGTATATCCAAGGAAGAACTACTGGCACTTGACGTGGATATACTTATCCCCGCCGCTATAGAAAATGTAATAACAGACAAGAATGCCCCCGATATCAAGGCCAAGATCGTTGCCGAACTGGCCAACGGTCCAACTACGCCGGAGGCCGATGATATTTTATTCCGTAAAGGCGTTCACGTCATACCTGATTTCCTGTGTAATGCGGGAGGGGTGACCGTTTCGTACTTCGAAATGGTACAGAACTTCTACATGTACTCCTGGGAAGAAGCCGAAGTCCGCGAGCGGCTGGACAAGAAAATGACCACGGCATATCATTCCGTACTGGAAACCAGCCGGGCACACCAGATAAATATGCGGCAGGCAGCATATGTCTTGGCTGTAGAGCGTGTCGTGGAAGCAATGAAGCTGCGCGGATGGGTCTAGTTCCCTGATAACGGCTGGGGTGATAAATGTATCCGTAGCCTCCAAACTACAGACGAGTTGACCTATGCCAACGGCGCTAATAACACTGATATTTCACAACGGTAATGCCCTTGCCTGAATAAAAGCGATAAACTTCTCGAGCAGTCGAGATGTAACCCTTTCCTTTCGATAGACACAGAAGAAGTCGCGGTTTAACCTTAAACCACCAACCGCGACTTCTTTGACCAGACCGAGGGCAAGGCTCTTTTTGATTGCCAGGTTGGAGACGAAGGCAATCCCAACCCCCGTTTCCACCGCCGAGACCACCGCCTGAGTAGTGCCCAGGACAAGGTTCGGCATCCACTTCCTTAAATCCAAGCCCGCCCGAGACAAGCAGGTTTGCAGGCTCCGCTGAGTTCCCGAAGTCTCTTCGCGGGAAATGAATGGCTCTCCCTCCAGATCTGCCAGGGACACCTCTTTCCGTTCCGCAAAGGGATGCCCCGGAGAGACAATCAGAACAATACTATCCCGTGCTATCTTGAAGAATTCCAGGTCATGAACGTCCGGGGCAATACCACAGAACCCTACTTCGTAGGTGCCGTCACGCACGCCGGTAACAACACAGAGGGAATCGGAAACTACCAACCGGGCACTTACCGCAGCAGGGTACAGCAACCTGAATTCGGCTAAGAGCTGCGGCAGCAGGAACTCTCCCGGGATAGTGCTGGCGGCAGCGACCAGGTTCCCCCTAACTTCCTCACGCAGTTGGTCGAGATCATGCCGGAGATGGTCACGCGCTTCCTCCACAGCCTCTGCAAAGCGAAGGAAGCGCTTGCCCGCCTCGGTCACAGTAATTGCCTTCTGACTTCGGTCAAGCAGACGGACACCAAGGTCATGCTCCAGTTTTTGTATCTGAAAGGATACCGCCGGCTGACTGATAGAGAGCTTCTTAGCCACCTCTGAGAAACTTCCCAGTTTGATTACCTCAAGGTAGGTCTTTAGATAATCCAGGTTCATACCATATTTTCCCATATATAATGAAAAATTATCTTGACCATAAATGAAACTTATGATAGAATCACTTACCGTAATTCTATATCATCCCGGGTGGATGATCAAAATTCAAAGTGGGAGTTCATCGGGATGGTCAGAACAAAACCTATGGCGAACTATAAGAATAACACCCCGGCGTAAAACCGAAAACGAGAGTAGAGAGTACTGTAGATGAGCTTTTTCAATATGCTCTCATGTGAGGAGGTGATGCTTTGATTGTTCTTAATCTCCACACGTGATTTCATATTCCAGTGATGCGCGTTGTGCATCCCCGACAGGCTGTTACCAATAATACATGGCAGGCTCATAGCGTCATCTCCGTGACTGCTCTACTCCGGTAGGCCGCGAGCTCCTTCGCTGTGAGTTCTCCGTGCAGTTGGGCGGAATTCATAACGAAAGGAGTTTTTTCATGTCTTCTAGTGTAAAAGGTTTCATGATCCGGTGGGGAGCCATTATCACCGGTATTGTCGTCGGTATCCTGGCACCGGTGCTTGTTAAACTCGGCAATCCCGGCAATATGGGTATGTGTGTCGTTTGCTTCACCCGTGATACCGCCGGGGCGCTGGCGATGCACCGTGCCGCGGTGGTGCAGTACATCCGACCGGAGATCGTCGGGCTTGTTCTCGGGGCACTGATTGCCGCCCTTGCCTTTCGCGAGTTTAAACCCCGTACCGGATCATCGCCTTTTGTCCGTTTTATCCTGGGTGTCTTCGCTTCCTTTGGCGGTCTGGTATTTCTGGGATGTCCGTGGCGAGCTTATCTGCGGCTGGGTGGCGGTGATTTGAATGCCATATTCGGCATCCTGGGTCTCGTGGTCGGTATAGTTATCGGAATTGTTTTTCTAAGGTCAGGCTTCAGCCTGGGTCGCAACCGGCCGGCGCCCAAGGCCATGGGCTGGGTGAT
Source organism: Dehalococcoidales bacterium (assembly GCA_028716225.1). NCBI lineage: Bacteria > Bacillati > Chloroflexota > Dehalococcoidia > Dehalococcoidales > Dehalococcoidales bacterium. Next base: position 63,075 of record JAQUQE010000005.1, read on the forward strand.
GCCTGTTGTCATGATTGCCATGCTTGTTCTGCTACTGGCAGCCCCTCAGTTCGGGCGGGATGCCGATGGTAATGCCATCGGGCCTATCTTTTTCTCAACGAGCGGGCCGGGGAGCCAGCACGCTCCTATATTTATTGCCCTCGGTATCGGGCTACTGATTGGTTTCCTGGCGCAACGCAGCCGTTTCTGCACCGTGGGTGCCTTTCGTGATGCGATACTGATGCGTGACAACTACCTGCTCAAGGGTGTAATTGCTTTGATTGTGGCCGCTGTGATCACTAACCTGGCACTCGGCCAGTTCAACCCCGGATTTGCCGATCAGCCGATAGCTCACACAAACTCGCTGTGGAACTTCGGAGGCATGGTGCTCGCCGGTCTTGCTTTCACACTGGCCGGTGGTTGTCCCGGGAGGCAGTTCTTTTTGACCGGAGAAGGCGACGGCGACGCTGCGGTCTTTGTTACCGGAATGCTCACCGGTGCCGGCTTCGCCCATAACTTCGGCATAGCCAGCTCGGCAAGCGGACCGGGTCTTTATGGCCCTGCGATTGTCATCATTGGCATAGCGGTCTGTGTTATTATCGGGCTGACAATGCGAGATACAAAGTTGTTAGGAGGCGCCTAATGAGTGAGTTAAGAAGTATTGATGCACGGGGGCTGTCCTGCCCTCAGCCGGCCATGCTGGTCCGCCTGGCAATACAAAAAACGGGTAAGGGGACGGTCGCAGTACTGGTGGATTCCGACACCGCGCGTGAGAACGTTTCCCGTTTGGGTAAAAATTCCGGCTGGGCGGTGACCGTTCAAGAGCAGCCTGATAGTAGTTACCGGATTGTGCTTACGAAATGATTTATCTTGATAATGCAGCAACATCATGGCCGAAGCCGCCGGAAGTCTTAAAAGCGATGACCGAAGTTATTGAGCGTGCCGGGGGCAACCCCGGTCGCTCCGGGCATCGGCTCTCAATCGCAGCGGCGCGGGTAATATACGATACCAGAGAAGCAGTAGCCCGCTTTTTCGGTAGCTCAGACCCGTTACGGGTAATCTTCGCCAGCAATGCCACTCATGCCATCAACCTGGCTCTCAAGGGGATACTGAAACCCGGCGATCATGTGGTCACCAGTTCTATGGAACATAACTCAGTAATGCGTCCGCTACGCAGTCTGGAAAAACAGGGCGTTCGTCTCAGCATCATCCCGTGTTCTACCAACGGTAGTATCGACGTTAGAGACATTAGCAGGGCTCTCACACCAGGCACAAAACTTATTGTGATGACCCATGCCAGTAACGTGGTAGGAACGCTGTTACCGGTTAATGAAATTGCCACAATCGCCCATCAGGCCGGCACTTTGCTGCTGGTGGACGCTGCCCAGGCGGCTGGAGTCATACCCATAGATATGCGGGCCTCAGGGATTGACCTCCTGGCATTCACCGGGCATAAAGAGTTGCAGGGTCCTCCCGGCATCGGAGGGTTGGCCATAAATAACGATGTTAACGTTTCACAGGTTGAACCGCTAATATGCGGAGGTACGGGGAGTCGCTCCGAGTCAGAGGAGCAGCCCGAGAACCTCCCCGACAAATTTGAGAGCGGCACGGCTAATTTGGTCGGAATTGCTGGCCTTGGCGCCGGCTTAAGGTGGATAATGGACAGGGGAATATCAGAAATCTGGGATAATATGAAGAAGCTCCGCCGGATGCTCATCGATGGTCTATCCTCTCTTCCGGGAGTGATTACATACGGAACTACTGATACTGACCTTTCGGCAGCAATCGTTTCTTTTAAGATTGACGAAAAACATGTTTCGGAGATAGGACTGATGTTGGATGAGGAATATGGTATATTATCACGGGTAGGGCTGCATTGTGCGCCGGCAGCGCATAAAACGATAGGATCATTTCCTGAAGGAACGGTGCGGCTGTCACCTGGTGTTTTTACCACTGTGAGCGAAGTTCAAGAGACGGTACGGGCAATAAGGAAAATCGTAAAGTCATGATGCGATATGGAGTAGTGCTTTTTCATACCACTTCGGCAGTCATGCGTGCAGAGAAGCTGCTAATAGAGGAACGATATTCTATCAAGCTCATACCGACGCCGCGACAGTTCTCCAGCGACTGCGGTATCGCCTTGCGGTTTGATTGGAGCTACCGGGAAGAGGTAAAGTCTGTGCTGGATAAGGCACAGGTGGAATTTGATACCATCAACTATCTGGGTGCTAAAGGTGTTTAGTAACCTGCACTTGATCCATCTTCGTACTTATATCTATTGGGGAGGCAGAAAATGGAAGAGCGACCAAAGGTACCGCGTCTCACCGAAACCGTTCGCGGTGCCGGTTGAGCTTGTAAAATAGGTCCGGGTGACCTGGCGAAAGCATTGTGTGAATTACCGCTCACTACCGATCCAAACCTGCTGGCAGGCATGGAGAAGTGTGAGGATGCTGGCGTCTATAAGCTGAACGACGAGCTGGCCATAGTACAGACCCTCGATTTCTTCACCCCTATTGTCGATGACCCCTACGCTTTCGGTCAGATCGCTGCCGCCAATGCCTTAAGCGACGTCTATGCTATGGGCGGCAAACCGCTGACCGCAATGAACATCGTCTGCTTTCCGGTAAAGACGATGGATATCTCGGTACTGAAGCAAATCTTAGCCGGGGGGCTGGACAAAATAAGGGAGGCCGGGGTTGTCCTGGTCGGCGGCCACAGTGTAGATGACCAGGAACTGAAATACGGGCTCTCCGTTACCGGCACCATCAACCCGGCCAGAGTAGTCTTCAACAGCGGGGCCAGAGCAGGCGACCGGCTCATCCTGACCAAGCCGCTGGGCACCGGAATAATAAATACCGCCGCAAAGGGTGCTATAGCCGGTAAAGAAACAATCGATCAAGCAGTACGGTGTATGTCCACCCTCAACAGAATAGCCTCGGAGCTGATGATGGAAGCCGGGGTTAATGCCTGTACTGACGTTACCGGATTCGGCCTGCTGGGTCATGCCTGTGAGATGATTGAAGGTGCCGATGTTGGCATGGTAATCTACTCTAAGGCGGTACCGCTCCTCCCGGAAGTAAGAGAGTTTGCCGCAATGGGGCTGGTTCCGGGCGGTACATACCGCAATAAGGAGTTCCGCTCCTCTATGGTAGAGGTGGCAGCCGACACCCCGGATGACTTGTTGCTCATTCTCTTCGATGCTCAGACTTCGGGAGGATTGCTCATCTCAACACCATCCGCTCAAGCCGAAGGACTGCTCCAGAGTCTGCACGGCAGGGGTACAGCCGAGGCAGCCATTATCGGTGAGGTGATCGCCGAGCCGAAGGGCAAGATTGTAATAAGATAGGAATAGATTGATAACGATAACTATCCCCGGCAGAGGAAACTACAGGCTAAGCAATCTGGTTCTGGACCTTAACGGCACCATTGCACTGGACGGTGAGCTCATTGAAGGGGTAGAGGATAGGCTGCGAAGGCTTGACGGACTACTGAAGCTGTTCGTCGTTTCTGCAGATACATTCGGCAGCGCTTCCAGCTTAATAAAGAAGCTGAAGGCTGAAATACACCTGGTGAAAAAAGGAGAGGAAGCTGCTCAAAAGCTGGCATTGGTGGAGAAACTGGGCCGGGACAAGACTATCTGCATTGGCAACGGCGCCAACGATACCGCCATGCTGACAGGGGCCGCCATCGGCATCGGTATTATCGGCAGGGAAGGCGCATCCGTCACCGCTATAACGGGGGCCGACGTGGTAGTCACCGATATTAATGCTGCCCTGGAGTTGCTGCTTAACACTGACAGGCTGGCGGCCACCCTTCGAGGATAGCCCGTAGAAAACCGCTTCAGTCAGGAAGCGGGGCCCGGATTTCTCAGCTGTCACTTAGTAGGATAGAATCATCGTTGAACTGCTCCCCGGCCGCCCGTCCAAAGGCGGTTACCAGGTCAGCAACGCTGAGCGTCTTCTTGTCCTTCTCACCGATATCCACAATAATCCTGCCCTTATGCATCATAACCAGTCTATTACCGTAGTTAAGAGCGATCTCCATATTGTGGGTAACCATTATCGCGGTCATCTTTTCCCGCTCGATAATCATGTCACTTAGCTGGAGCACCGTCTGGGCGGTCTTCGGATCCAGTGTGGCGATGTGCTCATCGAGCAACAGGATAGTCGGCCTGCTTATGGTAGCCATAACCAGGGCTAAAGCCTGTCTCTGCCCGCCGGAAAGGGTGCCTACCGGAGTGTTCAGCCTGTCCTCCAGACCAAGCCCGAGTACAGCCAGCGCTTCACGGAATAGCTGCCTCCGCTGCCTGTTAATAGCCAGCTTCAGCCCTCTCGGCTGGCCCCGCAGCAGGGCCAGAGAAAGGTTCTCCTCGATGCTGAGGTTACGCGCCGTTCCTGCCTCAGGCTGCTGCCACACCCGGCCGACATAGGCAGCCCGCTTATACTCCTTCAGATTGGTGACATTAACACCGCCGATAACAACCCGCCCCCCCCTCTCCGGAGGATAAACGCCAGCGACAATGTTAAGCAGCGTGGACTTTCCCGCCCCGTTGCTGCCGATAATGGTGATAAAGTCTCGTTCGTATACCCCCAGATCGATCCCATCCAGGGCCTTTACCTCATCGATAGTCCCCCGGGCGAATACCTTCCTCACCCCTCTAAGCTGGAGTATACCAGGCTTCTTAGCTTCACCAGTTTTCACAGCCCTCTCCTCACATTCGCGCCGCCGGCGGCATCCACTCGCCACGTATTTTTTTACGGATAAACGGAATCGCCAGAACAACCACAACCAAAATTGCCGTAATCAACTTTAAATCGCCCGGGGCCATACCCAGCCTGAGAGCGATGTTGATGAATAAGCGATAGAGAAAGGTACCGCCCAGACAGGCCAGCAGAATTGAAGTAATTCCCCGAGGACGGAAGACCCCTTCACCAATTATCACCGCAGCCAAACCCATTACAATCATGCCAATCCCCATCCCCACATCGGAAAAGCCTTGATTCTGAGCGACCAGGGCACCGGCGAGGGCGACCAAGCCATTGGAAATAGCACAACCGATAAGCACGTTTCTATCAGTAGAGGCACCCAGACCACGTACCATCTGCTCGTTATCGCCGGTGGCCCTTAGCGATAACCCTATCTCAGTACGCAAAAACCAGTTCAGCCCGGTGACAAAAACAGCAACCACCAATAGTACGAAGGCAATTGACAAGGCCATACCACCGCGAACGCCCAGAATCTGGGCTACCAAGTCAAAGCTGGTGACATCACGAAGCAGCGGCACATTCCCCCCACCCATAATCCTCAGGTTTACCGAGTATAGTGCCACCATCATCAGGATACCGGAGAGCAGGGCGCTTATCCTGAGCTTGGTATTGAGCAGTCCGGTTATCAGTCCGGCACAAAGGCCACTGCCAAAGGCAGCCAGTGTCGCCAGAAAAGGATTGGCGCCAGCGACAATAAGCACGGCAGCAATGGCACCACCCAGAGGGAAGCTACCATCTACGCCGAGATCGGGGAAAGCAAGAACACGAAAGGTTAGATAAACACCTATTGTAAGCAGTCCGAAGACTAGGCCTTCGTATAAGGATACGGACAGCAGGCTGCCAACATCCAAAATCGCCTCCCCTGAAGCTCACACGCCGAATAACCAAGCGGTCCGCTTGGTTATTCGGCAGATTAACTCCGTATGGTTTTATTCAGTAACTATTTCGGTAGCCCCATCCAACACGGACTGTGGGATGGTCACCCCCAGCCTCTCTGCTGCCGCCGGATTGAGGTACAGGTCTGTCATCGGTACCTTCTTAACCGGGATATCAGCCGGGTTCTCACCCCTAAGGATACGGGCAGCTATCTTACCGCACTCCTGACCCAGGACATAATAGTCAATGCCGGGAGTACCGATAGCACCCCTCTCCACCGTAGCCGTATCGGCAGCGAAGAGAGGTATCTGATTATCCTCGCAGGCCTTTACCACCGCCTCGAAACCGGAGACAACCGTATTATCCGTAGGAATCCAAATGGCATCAACCCTGCCCACCAGTGACTGTGCCGCGGCAAGGACATCTGCCGACGCCGCTACCGTAGCCTCGACAATACTCTCTATACCCAGACCAGGAGCAATCGCCTTGAGCTCATCTATCTGAACCTTAGAGTTTACCTCACCGGCATTGTAGACTGTACCCAGGTTTTTACACTCAGGGCAAATATCCAGGACCAACTGTATCTGAGTGGCGATATCAGCCCAGTCGCTTATACCGGTCACATTACCCCCCGGATTATCCCAACCGTCAACCAGCCCTGCCGCCACCGGGTCCGTAACGGAACCGAATACTATCGGTATATCAGTGCCCTTAGCTGCCTCGACAGAGGCCTGTGCAGTAGGCGTAGCTATAGCCAGAATCAGATCCACCTTCTCGGAAACAAACTTCTGGGCGATAGAAGCTGCGATAGACATATCGCCTTCAGCGGTATCGGAATCATATGTCACATCCACTCCCTCAACAAAACCCTCTTCGGTCATCTGATCTATAAATCCCTGGCGATTGGCATCCAGGGCCGGGTGAGTAACTATCTGGGTGATGCCAATCTTGTACATCTGCGGCTGAGATGACTGGCACCCGCTCAGCAAAGGAAAGACCGAAGCCAACGTTAATATCAAGCCGATGCTACCAAGTAGAACCCATAACCTTTTCTTTTTCACCAAAGTAGCCTCCGTAATATGCTTAATCAACACTAATCACTAATATTAGAATATACTTATTAGACTATACTCTGTCACAAAAACTATTTACATACACTAGCCCCCTCTCCGCATATCCAGTCTAAGAATACATTATCAGGTATTAAACAGAGTTAAGTCAACCCGTTTTTCCCGAACCCTCATCAATGATGGGAAAGAAAACCGGGCTTGAAGAGTAGCATCAAGGCCGGGTGTGGTCTTCTGCGGCATCACGAAGGCTATCCTTACGCACGATAAGCTTAAGCCCCTCACGCTTTATCACGATGACTTCCTTGCCCTTCTCTATTTCCTGATCGTCAGTCTTGGCGTCCCAGAGCTCACTGCCGATTCTAATGGTACCTACCGGAGCCAGTTTTTTTACCACCTCACCCCTGATACCGACCATATCGGATAGACCAGCCACCGGCTTTTTGCGCAACACCCGGCTGCCCAGCCGATAAGAGATAATACCATAGGTAGCTATAGCCGCCATCATGGCAATCAGACCACCCAACGGAACCTCAACCCCCAGCATCGGCAGACCCAAAAAGATAAAGATTACCAGGGCAATCTCTTCCAATAGAGTAACCAGAATGGTCAACATAATTCGGGGCTTTTCTTTCATCTTGGCACCACATCTATTATATCAGGACTGCCTCTGTTGCCGACACCCAAATCTGGATGCTATAATTAGCCAGTGCAATTCGAGAGAAGTCACCTGCCGGAGACAGATCAACAATGAGTGAGGTAAGAGGTAAATAGTGAGGCTTGGTCGTGAAGAGGTACTGCGTATTGCCATCCTGGCCCGGCTGGGTCTGTCTGAAGTCGAGGTAGACCGGTTTAAAGATCAGTTGTCCCATATCCTGGAGAGCTTTGAAATACTGCAGCAGGTAGATACCACCAGCGTACCTCCCACCACCCACCCCATCACTCTCGAAAACGTACTGCGCAGTGATGAGGTGGCCGACTCCCTACCACAGAACATGGTCCTGGCCAATGCGCCCCGGAAGGACGGGGACTTCTTCAAAGTACGGGCTGTCCTCGGCAACACGTAAGTAGACAGGGATGAGGTGAGTGTCATACTAGACCCTACCCGGTTGACCATACACAAAGCGCACGAGTTACTGAAAACCGGACAGGTTTCCTCGGTTGAGCTGACCAGAGCCTGCCTGGAACGGATACAGCAGGTAGAACCTAAGGTGAGCGCCCTAGTCACCATTACCGATAAGCTGGCGCTGTCCCAGGCTGAACAGGCAGACCGGCTTATCGCCTCGGGTGATTCGAGCCCCCTGACCGGAATACCGGTAATAATCAAGGACAACATGTGCACCAGGGGAGTGCGCACCACCTGTTCGTCGAGGATGCTGGAGGACTTTGTGCCGCCCTACGATGCCACCGTGGTGGAAAAGCTGAACGACGCCCGGACGGTAATTGTCGGTAAGGCAAATATGGATGAATTCGCCATGGGCTCGTCCACGGAGAACTCCGCTCTGTTCCCCACTCATAACCCCTGGAACCTAGAGCACGTACCCGGCGGCAGCAGCGGAGGCTCAGCAGTAGCAGTAGCCGCCAGCGAAGCTATCTATGCCCTGGGCTCAGATACCGGAGGCAGTATCCGCCAGCCGGCCGGCTTCTGCAGTGTTACCGGTATGAAACCCACCTACGGCAGGGTGAGCCGATATGGACTGGTTGCCTTTGCCAGCTCCCTGGACCAGATCGGACCGCTGACCCGGGACGTTACCGATTGTGCTCTGGTGCTAAACACTATCGCCGGCTATGACCCCAGAGATTCCACCTCAGTACCCCATCCCGTCCCCGATTATACCCGGTGTCTGACTAGCGAGCTTAATGGCATCCGTATCGGCGTTCCCAAGGAATACTTTGTCGAAGGAATGCAGGCAGAGGTATCCGCGGCAATAAGAGCCGCGGTCAGCAAGCTGGAGGATTTGGGAGCGAGGGCAGACTGGGAGGTATCTTTACCCCACACCTCCTATGCCCTGGCAGCATACTACGTGATTGCCCCCTCGGAGGCCTCTGCCAATCTGGCCCGCTACGACGGGGTAAAGTACGGCTTCTCTTACTCCGATACCGACAATATGTGGGAAGCCCTGGAGAAAACCCGGCAATACGGCTTTGGTCCTGAGGTGAAAAGGCGCATCATGCTGGGCACCTACGCTCTCTCCGCCGGCTACTATGATGCTTGGTACCTGAAGGCGCAGAAGGTGCGCACCCTGATACGCCGGGAATTCGACCAGGCCTTTGAAAAGTTCGACGCCCTAGTAACACCAACATCACCCACCGTCCCCTTCAGAATCGGCGACAAGGCGGAGGACCCCCTCCAGATGTACTTAAGCGATGTCTGTACACTACCGATAAATATCGCCGGCTTACCGGCTATCTCCATTCCGGCCGGATTTACCGGGGGGCTGCCAATCGGCATGCAGATAATCGGCAAGCCCTTCAGTGAGGAGACCATCCTCAAGATTGCCTATGCCTTTGAACAGGCAACTGACTGGCACAAACAAAAGCCGAATATTTAATGGTAAACCAAGGAGACAATAGGTGAAGAATAGTACGGTTAAGGTCACCTGCTACTCCGGCCATACCTACGCGGAAAGGCCCAAGTCTTTCGAGTGGCAGGGGGTAACCTATGACATTGATAAGATAGAAAAGGCCTGGCAAGAACCGGGGATAAGACTCTTCCAGATCAAGACTACGGACGACAAGCGGTTCAGGCTCTACTACAACAAGACCGATCAACAGTGGTCGATAACCGAGCTGGTCGGGAGTTAAAGAAGCCCAATATTCCCCTTTACTTCCCTGATGGTCTCCCGGGCAATAATCCGAGCCCGGGCGGCACCGTCAGCCAGCAATTCATTGATATACTTAGGTTTACCAGCCAGCTCTGCCCGCTTTTCCCGGAATGACCTGAGGGTATCGTTAATCTCCCCCGCCAGGTTCTTCTTGCAGTCAACACAGCCGATTCCGGCGGAGCGACACTGCGCGGCCAGGTCATCCTGCTGGAACGGGTTGAAATACCCGTGAAGCCGGAAAATATTACATATTTCGGGGTGTCCCGGATCACTACGATAGCGCCGTGCCGGATCGGTCACCGCTTCCATTACCCGGGCCGCCGTCTCCTCCTCAGAGAGAGCCAGTTCAATATCGTTGCCGATCTGTTTACTCATCTTATCTTTACCATCCAGCCCGAGTACCATGGGAAAGGTGGTAAGTTTAGCTTCAGGCTCAGGGAAGGTATCGCCGAAGAGATTATTGAAGCGACGGACAATCTCCCTGGCCAGCTCCAGGTGGGGCAGCTGGTCCTCACCCACGGGGACAGCTTCAGCCTTATAGAGCACAATATCGGATGTCATCAAGACGGGATAGCCGACCAGACCGTAGTTGACATTCTGCGGCTGCAGCTTGACCTTTTCCTTAAAGGTGGGTACTCTGAGCAGCCAGCTCAAGGGAGTAACCATGCTGAGTAGGGTATGCAGCTCGGTAACCTCAGGTACATGAGACTGAACAAAAAGGATGCTCTTCCTGGGATCGAGACCGGCCGCCAGCCAGTCCAGCATCATCTCACGGATATTCCACTGCAGGGAGTTGGTGTCCTCCAGCGTGGTCAAGGCATGGATATCAACAATACAATAGACACAATCATATTCTTCCTGAAGGTTAACGTAATTCTGTATCGCACCCAGGTAATTACCCAGGTGCTGCCTTCCGGTCGGACGGGCCCCGGAAAAAACACGCTTCTTCATCCCGCTGGTTCCCCCTTAAATCGTATTCAACTCACCTTGATTAGGTTATCCATTAAACGGCAGGGCACCCCCTGATTAAGCCAGACACTCCTGAATCCGACAGCGGCCATCCATCACATCGTCTCCGGCGCCGTCATACCCATAAGGTGAAGAGCTCTCGCCAGAACCAGCCGGGCTGCCGCTACCAGTTTGAGACGGGCTTTACTCAGCGACTCTTCATGCCGGGAAACAACACGACACTGCGTATAAAAACCGTGGAACACGGTAGCCAGTTCCTGTGCATAATAGGCAAGGTGATGGGGCTCCAGGGTGCTCACGACCACCTCGACTACCTCCGGTAGAAGCAGCATCTTCCTTATCAAGGTCAACTCGGGCTCGGTGGTAAGCAGCGAAACATCGCCGTCGCGAAAATCGATCCCGCTCTCCCGGGCCAGGCGAAGTATGCTGGCGATGCGGGCATGAGCATACTGCACATAGTAGACAGGATTATCCGCCGACTGCTTCTTGGCTAACTCCAGGTCAAAGTCCATCTGGCTGTTCGCCGAACGGGACAAGAAGAAAAAACGGCAGGCATCAGTCCCCACCTCATCGATCACCTCACGCAGAGTAATGATATCGCCGCTACGTTTGGAAACCCGCACCAGTTCATCCCCGCGGCGCAGGGTGACCAGTTGCGCGATTATCACCCCCAGCCGTTCCGGATCAACCCCCAAGGCACCGAGAACAGCCTTCATTCGTGAGACATGCCCCTGGTGGTCAGCCCCCCAGATATCGATCACCCTGTCAAAACGGCGCTCAATAAACTTGTTATAGTGGTAGGCGATATCGGCAGCAAAATAGGTTGGTGAACCGTCACCACGCACGATGACATTGTCCTTGTCCTCACCCAGTGCGGTAGAGATAAACCAGGTAGCTCCTTCCTTTTCAGCGATATAGCCACCATCCTCGAGGATTGACCTAACCTTCTCGTACTGCCCCCCGTCATAGAGGCTCTGCTCGCTGAACCAGATATCGAAAGTCACCCCCAATACCTCAAGATCGGCCCTGATCTGCCCTATCATCCTGTCCAGCCCGAGCTGTCCTAAACCCAACACCGCCTCCGGTTCGGGGAGAGCAAGAAACCTATCCCCCTCCTCGGCAACAATATCCTTAGCCAGGTCAATCATATAGTTGCCGACATAGCCGTCGGCAGGCACCTCGACACTAACACCCAATTGCTGCTGATAACGGGCATGGAGTGAACGGGCAAAGGCCCTTGTCTGGGCGCCGGCGTCGTTAATATAATATTCCTTCTCCACGCTATAGCCGGCGGCAGCAAGTACGCTGGCTAAGACACTGCCCAGAATAGCGCCACGGCCATGCCCGACATGAAGCGGCCCGGTAGGGTTGACGCTGACGAACTCTATCTGTACCCGCCTGCCCTCTCCCAGGCCAACGTTGCCATAAGTATTCCCGGCCTCAAGGATTGAATCTACCTGCGCGGTCAACCAATCTGCCTTAAGGGTAAAATTGATAAAACCGGGCGGCATCACTCGAACAGTACCGATCTCCGGACCGGGAACGATAGAAGCGGCGATATCCTCGGCTATCGCCAGCGGCTTGACCGAGGCTGCCCGGGCCAATTTTAGGGGCAGGCTCGAGGCATAATCGCCATGCTCCTCATTCTGGGGATGTTCTACCGTTACCGGAGGCAAGCTCACCGGCGGCAGCTTGCCCTGTTCCAGTGCTTCGGTCACCGCCTGCGTCAGCAGCTCAACCAGCTTATCTTTAATCATGAAAGTCATGGAAGTTCGGCTTCAGCCTCCCTACCCGAGCGCCCTTTTCAGGGTCATTTCAGGCTAACTGTACGTTCGAATTATAACACAGGGCTAACTGGGGAGGGTAGCCCGCACCATCGGCAGGCATGATACTAATCAACAAGGACCTAGCTCCACTCACCACCCTCAGCAGGCCAGACCCGAGCCAGCTCCTTGACCAGCAGATGATGGTCAGTCTTTTCAAAACCGGGGTCTATCTCAAAGAGCCTGATCGCCTCACTGCGGGCCATTTCGAGCAGAGCGACATCGGAGAGCTTAGCCATTTTCAGATCGGGCAGCCCGCTCTGCCTGGTACCAAAGAACTCACCGGGCCCTCTTAGCTTGAGGTCTTCTTCAGCCAGGGCAAAACCGTCCTGGACCCTCTCTATGATACCAAGCCTCTCCCTGCTCACCTCAGAAGGGTCATGGGCCAGCAGCATACAGTAGCTCTGCTCTTGCCCCCGCCCCACCCGACCACGGAACTGGTGCAGCTGCGACAGGCCGAAACGATCGGCACTCTCCACCATCATTACCGTAGCATTGGGGACATCTATACCCACCTCAATTACCGGGGTTGAGACCAGGATATCCAGCTCGGCGGAGCGGAAACGACGCATCACCTTATCCTTATCCGCTGCCGTCATCCGTCCGTGGAGCAGACCCAGCTTGAACTCGGAGAAGACGTCCCGGGAGAGGTGCTCATACTCGGCAATCGCCGCCCTGGCCTGGATCGCCTCCGACTCCTCTACCAGGGGACAGAGAATGAACGCCTGACGTCCCCCGGCCACCTGACGGCGCAGAAAGTTATAGGCGCTATTCCGCTGTTCGGGCTTAAGCCACTTTGTTTTTATCACCTGTCTGCCGGGAGGCAACTGATCAATGACCGACAGGTCAAGGTCGCCGTACAGGGTCAGGGCCAGCGTACGGGGAATGGGCGTGGCCGTCATCACCAAGACGTGCGGGTTAAAACCTTTCTGCCGGATTGCCGAGCGCTGGGCAACACCAAAGCGATGCTGCTCGTCTATCACCACCAGCCCCAACCGGGAGAATACCACCCCCTTCTGAATCAGGGCATGAGTCCCGATAACGATGTCCACTTCCCCATCCGCGATACGCTGTTTAAGCTTCTCCTTCTTTTTCAGGTTAATATCACCAATCAAAAGCGCTACGCTGATAGGACGACCAAACCGGCCGGAATAGCGGAAGAAATTTTCTTCCTGTTTCTCCTCACCGCTCACCCCGGATAGAAGCTTCCGGATAGTAGCCAGGTGTTGCTCGGCCAGAATCTCCGTGGGTGCCATCAAAGCTCCCTGATAGCCGTTAACCGCCGCCATCAGTAAGGAGGCGGTCGCCACTACTGTCTTACCACTGCCCACTTCACCCTGCAATAGACGGGACATCGGCCGTGCCCGCTCCAGGTCAGCCATTATCTCCTGAAGCACTCTCTGCTGGGCCGGGGTTAGTTCGAACGGGAGAGCCTTGAGAAAGGCATCCAACACTGCCACGTCGATATTGAAAGGATTACCCGGCTGGCTCTCCTGCCAATTACGCTTCTTACTCAACACACCCAGTTGGAGAAGAAAAAGCTCGTCGAAAGCAAGGCGAAGCCGAGCCCGGTCCTTAAGCGCTTCATCATCAGGGTAGTGCGCCTGACCGATCGCCCGGACCAAATCGAGAAGCTTATGCCGCTTCCGCACCTCTTGAGGTAAGAAGTCTTCAAGCAGCACTACCCACCGATCAACGACATCTTTCATCAGCTTCCTCACCTGACGGGGGTGTAACCCCGAGGTCAGAGGATAGATCGGAACCAGACGCCCGGTGTGAACCAGGTCTTCATCTCCGACCTGCTCCCACTCCGGCGATTCAAAGACATGCCTGCCGTTAAACAATCCCACCCGCCCGCTGATAACTATCCGGGTGTTGGTCGCCAGCTTCTTAGCCAGGTAGGGGTTGTTGAACCATACCACCCGGACATTACCCGTCTCATCACCGACAACGGCCTCCGTACCGCGCCGGCCGCCCAGTCTGACCTCCTGGGCCTGCCAGACATTGGCAACCACCGTTGCTTCTTCACCTTCGGTAAGCTGTGAGATATGTTTCCCCTGGCTGTAGTCAAGATGTCGGTTGGGAAAGAAATAGAGCAGGTCACGTACCGTACTGACACCCAGCTTTTTAAACTTGGCGGCCAGGCCCGAGCTAACACCCTTAACCACGGTAACCGGTAAATCCACAGACCTACCAGCGGCCATCACCTTCTCTTTAGGACTCACCGCAGTACGCCTTACCAGGGTAGGCACTACGGGTTTCTCCTTCCGCCCTTCCTGTTCCTCAAGTTCAGCCAGCAAGGTCAGCATACCATCCACCCACTCAGCACGCTGGCCCTGATTTAGAGAGGCGTAGCCGGGATTGACCAGATTAAGCCCGCTGGAGCGAGTGAGGAGATCGGGAACACTAAACGACCCACCTGCCTGTCCCATCCAGCGGCGGAGAAACTGATCCAGGCCACCGATTACTGATGAGTCCGAGTACCCCTTCCGCTGCTCAAGCTTAAGAATCTTGCGCAGCGAGCCCACGTCTACTGACAAGTTTTTCCTCCGTCCACTTCTCGCAATACTGGTCCGGCTTCCCATCCAAATATCACCATTATACCGTGCTTAATTAATGGCGCCAAGTATCAGCCACCTTAACCGACCAGGAAAACGAGCCTCATTTCTTGACGGCTTAAGTCACCGGTTATAAAATATCACTGCTGAAGTAAGATGAACAAGAAATACGATATTATCGTTGTCGGCGGCGGACCGGCAGGGATCTTCGCCGCTTTAGAGCTTTCGCAGTCATCACGCCCCAGCATCCTGCTCATTGAGAAGGGGAGTGATATCGACAAGCGCAGTAACCTGGTCTGTGGTCTGGGCGGGGCCGGTGCCTACAGCGACGGCAAGTTGACACTCTCATCACAGGTGGGAGGACACCTCAGGGAATACCTTGGTGAGGATGATACCCAGGCCCTGATTAAATACGTCGATGAGATCTACCTCAAGTTCGGTGCTCCCGACCGGCTATACGGCGTAGGTGATGATATTGCCCGGCTAGGCCGCCAGGCATCTCTGGCCGGACTGCACCTGATACCGGTACCACTCCGCCATATGGGTACCGAGCGCTGCCGCTCCGTGCTCAGAGAGATGCGTGACTACCTGATTTCACGCCTGGAGTTTAAACTCGAAACAGCAGCAGCCTCCATCATCGTAGATAACGGTAAAATCAAAGGGATTGAGACCACCGGCGGAGAGAGAGTTGACTGCGATTACCTGATTCTGGCTCCCGGCCGGGAAGGGTCTGACTGGCTACTAACACAGGCAAAACTGCTTAATCTAAAGATACACAACAACCCGGTTGATGTCGGGGTCAGGGTAGAGATACCGGTAGCCGTAATGGAAGAACTGACCAGCGTACTGTACGAGGCAAAACTGGAGTTTTTCTCGACAAGCTTTGACGACCGTATCCGAACCTTCTGCATGTGCCCGGCCGGCGAGGTCACTATGGAGACCACCGGCGGTACCAACCCCGTAACTACAGTCAACGGCCATAGCTACGCCAATCCTAACAGCAGTAACACCAACTTCGCTCTGCTGGTCAGCACGGACTTCACCGAGCCGTTCCGGGAACCGATTGCCTACGGCAAGTATCTGGCCAGACTGGCCAATATTCTCAGCGGCGGAGTACTGGTGCAGCGGCTTGGCGACCTGATGGGAGGTCACCGTTCCACAACCGCCCGTATCGAGCGGGGTATAGTAAAGCCCACTCTGAAGGAGGCCACTCCGGGTGACCTCAGCTTCGTCCTTCCCTACCGCCACCTTACCGGGATCATCGAGATGCTCGAAGCGATGGGCAAACTGGCACCGGGAGTAGCTGACAAAAGTACCCTGCTCTACGGAGTCGAAGTCAAATTCTACTCTTTCCGACCCCACTTAAGCTCCGGCCTTGAGACCGAGGTAAGCAACTTGTTTGCCGCCGGCGATGGTGCCGGGGTCAGCCGCGGTCTAATCCAGGCATCGGCCTCAGGAGTGATAGCCGCCCGCGAGATATTGAAGAGATACCACCGCTAACACCATCTTCTGCCGGAAAAATGTCCGGAGCAACCGCTACCCTCCGTGGGCAAGGATGCGGGCCAGAGTGTTGCATCACTACTACGGATAACCCTTGTCCTTGACAGGGTAGCCCGTGCCAACTAAAATAGGATTGATTAATCAATCCTGCGTTACGCCTTACCAGCATCATTTCCTTTATCGTCTGAGCATTATCGTTGAAGTCAGCAGGCATGAGGGTTAGAGATGGAAGCGAACCTTAAAGAAAAGCTGGAAGTCGACCTGTGGCAGTCAATGAAGGACCGGGATAATGTCAGGCGTTCTACACTCCGTCTGCTCCTGGCCGCAGTTAAGAATGCTGAGATTGCCAAACGGGGCAGCCTGGACAATCCGGATATCCTAGGCGTTGTCGCCAAAGAGATCAAGCAGCGCAACGAGAGCATAGAGGCCTTTAAGCTGGGAGCCCGCCCGGACCTGGTAGCACAGGAAGAGGCTGAGCTGGCCATCCTCAAGGAGTATTTACCCCGACAATTGTCCCGGGACGAGATTATCGCTGAGGCCCGCCAGGTTATTGAAGAAGCAGGCGCGCAGGGACCCCGCGATAAGGGCAAGGTGATGCCCATAATTATGGCCCGTCTTAAAGGAAAAGCGGACGGACGGGAGATAAACGAGATAGTAACCGGGCTGCTAACTGAATAGTATGTCTTTCATGTCATTCAAGAGGGATGCTCTTCCGGCGATACCGGCGGGGCGCAGTTGCCGCTCTAGATACTTCCCGATATCACAGTAGGATAACCTGATGCATAGAGTCGAGGTCCGTTTGAAAAAACACCAGCCTGACGCCAGGGGTCTGGGGCTGGTCAAGGACGTCCATGACCTGGGCATAACCTCGGTCTCCTATGTCCGTGTGGCTGACATCTACTGGCTGGACGCCGAGCTTGCCCAGGACCAGCTGGAGCTTATCTGCTCCCGTTTACTCGCCGACCCGGTGACTCAGGAATACTGGTATGGAGAGTCCCTCCACCTCGAGGGCGAGATTGGTCCTAATCAGCACAGCATTGAGGTCGCCTACAACGCCGGGGTTACCGACCCGATTGAGGCTACCATCCGCAAAGCGCTCAACGACCTGGGGGTAACCGGGGTCAGGGCAATTAAGACCGCCCGAAGATACCTGATCGACGGGCGGCTGGACATTTCACAGCTAGAGGCTATCAGCAGCAAGCTGCTGGTAAACCCGATTATTCAGCACACAGTCAGCGATGAGCCATCAGGGTTTCCGGAAAACCCCCGCTACCGATTCGCCCTGAAAGAGATAGAACTGAACCAGGCGGTACAGCAGTTCGGCTTTAGCGACGATGAGCTTAAGGCCATCACCGCCTACTTCCTCAAGCAAGGGCGTAACCCCACCGATGCCGAGATGGAGACCCTGGCTCAGACCTGGTCCGAGCACTGTGTCCATAAGACATTCAAGGCCAGAATAAGGCTGGGCGAGGAGACCATAGATAACCTGATTAAGAATACTATTATCAAGGCAACCAGGGAGCTGGAGAAACCATGGTGCCTCTCCGTTTTCAGCGATAATGCCGGGGTGATTGATTTCGACGGCCGCCGGGCGCTGTGCTTCAAGGTAGAGACCCATAATCACCCGTCGGCAATCGAACCATACGGAGGCGCTGCGACCGGGATCGGCGGAGTAGTCCGCGACCCGCTCGGCACCGGACTGGGCGCCAGGCCGATATTAAACACGGACGTTTTCTGCTTCGCTCCCCCCGATTTCCCTTACGAAAAGCTGCCCCAGGGCGTCCTTCATCCACGGCGCATCTTCAAGGGTGTTCGTGCCGGTGTAGCCGACTACGGCAACCGTCTGGGGATACCCACCCTTAATGGCGCGGTGCTTTTCGACGAACGCTATGTTGCCAACCCTCTGGTATACTGCGGCACGCTGGGGATTATGCCCCGGGAGTACTCCCATAGGGGCCAGCAACAGCCCGGTGATCTGGTGGTTGTGGTCGGCGGCAGGACGGGACGTGACGGCATACACGGGGTAACCTTTGCCTCGGAACAGCTTACCCAGGAATCCAGCGCCACCTCCTTAAGCGCCGTCCAGATCGGCAACCCCATCGTAGAGAAAAAGGTTATCGACACCCTGCTTCAAGCCAGAGACCGACATCTGTACTCTCGGGTAACCGACTGCGGGGGCGGCGGACTTTCCTCTGCGATAGGCGAGATGGGAGCCGACACCGGAGTAAAGGTTTACCTGGACAAGGTACCCTTGAAATACGCCGGACTCTCTTACTCCGAAATCTGGATATCAGAGTCGCAGGAGCGGATGTTATTGGCGGTCCCGCCGGAGTGTATCGAAGAGCTGATGGCCATTTTCGCAAGCGAAGATGTCGAGGCAGTAATTATTGGTGAGTTTACCGATGACCACAGGCTCCAGCTCTTCTACCAGGGGAATCTGGTATGCGATCTTGAAATGGAATTCCTCCACCAGGGCATCCCCCAGGTTGAGCGGGTAGCAGACTGGCAGCAGCCGTCACATGCCGAGCCTGATTTTGACTGTCCCCAGGACCTGGGTGAAGCACTGATTAAGATTCTCGGTGCTTGGAATGTCTGCAGCAAGGAATGGGTAATTCGCCAGTATGACCATGAGGTACAGGGGGCCAACGTTCTCAAACCCCTGGTGGGCAAGGACAATGACGGCCCGGGTGATGCCGCGATGATCCGGCCGATACTGGATTCGGACAAGGGTGCCATCGTCTCCTGCGGGATAAACCCGAGGTACGGGGAAATAGACCCCTACTGGATGGCAGCCTCAGCTATCGACGAAGCCTTACGTCAGATTATCTCCGTGGGGGGCAACCTGTCCCGGGTAGCCCTGCTGGATAACTTCTGCTGGGGTAATGTCCAGCAACCGGATATCCTCGGCGCCCTGGTCAGAGCAGCCCAGGCCTGCTATGATATGGCCGTCGTCTACGAGACCCCCTTCATCTCCGGGAAGGACAGCCTCTATAACGAGTTTGAAGATGAGGGTAAGGTTATCTCTATTCCCCACACCCTGCTCATCTCGGCAATCGGCGTGATGGACGATGTTAACCGGGCAGTATCAATGGACTTCAAAAAACCGGGCAACCTGATTTACATGGTCGGCACCACCTGGAACGAGATGGGTGGCTCGGAATACTTGAGGCTCTATAATCTTACCGGAAACAACGTGCCCCGGGTAAGACCGCATCAGGCGAAATGGCTGATGGAGCGGCTCGCCACAGCCACCGCAAAAGGACTGGTCCGTGCCTGCCACGACTGTAGTGAAGGCGGCATCGGAGTAGCCGTTGCCGAGATGGCGTTTGCCGGAGGGCTGGGCGCACTGGTCCACCTGAAGCCTGTGCCCCTGGGTGAGCCGGTGGATCGGGACGATTTCATCCTATTCTCGGAATCAAACAGCCGGTTTCTGGTCGAGGTAGCACCCGAGGATGAAGAGCAGTTTATCGAGGTTATGGAGGAGGGCGTCAACCTGGCCTCTATCGGTCAGGTTACCGACTCTAAGACTCTGGAGATATACGGCCTGGATGGTAAACCGGTTCTTGAGCAGAAAATCAGCGAACTCAAGGAGGCCTGGCAACAACCGATCCGGTGGTAGCAGCAAATGACTAAGGTAAGAACGTTGATACTACGTGGCCCCGGAACCAACTGCGATGCTGAAACGGCCTTCGCCTTTCAGCGGGCGGGGGCTAATGTAACCTCGGCCCATATCAATCAGCTAATCCGCCGTGAAGTACCGCTTTCCGACTACCAGATATTTGTTATCCCCGGCGGCTTTACCTACGGTGACGATATCAGTGCCGGCAAGGTGCTGGCCAATGAGCTTAAACTAAAACTGGGGCAGGATATCCACAGTTTTATCGATAGTGGGGGGTTGATACTCGGTATCTGTAACGGTTTTCAGGTTCTGGTTAAGGCCGGTTTTTTGCCCGGTGGAGACGGCAGAGAGCAGCCGATAACCCTGACCGCCAACGATTCCGGCAGGTTCGAGTGCCGCTGGGTATACCTAAAGGTGAATGAGAATAGCCCCTGCGTTTTCACCGAAGATATTGACCGTATGTACCTGCCGGTGGCTAACGGAGAAGGTAAGGTCGTCACCAGCGGAAAAGCACTGCCGGATTCGAGCATAGTTCTTACCTACAGCGATGAATACGGAAACAACAACCCCGGATATCCCGACGACCCCAGCGGCTCCGAAGGACATATCGCCGGCATCTGCGACGCATCAGGACGCATCTTTGCCCTGATGCCACACCCCGAACGCCACATTCGCGGTACCCAGCATCCGCGCTGGACCAGAGAGGGAGCCAGGAAAGACGGGGACGGCTTTCCTATCTTCATCAACGCCGTCAAGTGGGCCAGGGGGATATAGAGAGAACCACTTCATCACTTACCCGGTT
Source organism: Dehalococcoidales bacterium (assembly GCA_028716225.1). Taxonomy (NCBI): domain Bacteria; kingdom Bacillati; phylum Chloroflexota; class Dehalococcoidia; order Dehalococcoidales; species Dehalococcoidales bacterium. Next base: position 83,859 of record JAQUQE010000005.1, read on the forward strand.
CCATTCTCACAGCAGCGTTTCCGTACGGAAACCTGAAAGACGTTTTTATTTACTGCCTTTTCTGCTGCTGTATTACCAGTAAAGGAATTTATCCTGAGAGCGCTCTGTTTAACTCAAGCTCCAGGCGGCCCTTGGCAATGCCGGAGTCAATTATCGCCCAGGGCAATCTCTGGCCGGCATGCCATCTCTGGTGAGCATAGAAATCAACATCCGGCTGGCACCTTGCCACCGCCCTGCGCCAGCCGGATAACGATACCTCTTCCAGAGCGGCCAGCACCCCGGCTACATCGGCGCCGCCGCGGGCGAAGACCGCCTGGACCTCGCTCCAGGCCGGGCTTTCGCTATTAACCTTAATACCCCTCGGCTGCAGGCTGTTCTTGATCCGAGAAAGCCGATGATTCAAGACAGCCAGCGGAGCCATCGGCAACCACTGCAGGGGCGTGCCTGCCTTGGGCACAAAGGGAGCAGCTTTGATAATGACACGTGCGCCGCTTTGCTTACGGTCAAGAATACTTTTACCACTGATGACGAGCCGGATAATCTCTTCAATATCGTCGTCGGTCTCCGAGGGCAGACCAATCATAAAGTAGAGCTTGAGCTGTTTTACCCCCGTCTCGGCAACCATATCTATCGCTTTCAGGATATCGTCTTCGGAAATTCCTTTTTTGATCAACCGGCGCAGGCGCATAGAACCGGCCTCAGGAGCAAAGGCTATCGTCTGTGCTTCCCCACCGGCCAGTTCTCTCAATAGTATACGGGAGAGAGGCTTTATTCGCAGCGAGCTCACTGACAGTCCGGCACCCATTTGTCGCAATCTGACCGCTATCTCTTCTATTTGCGGATGGTCGGCCACAGCCGGTCCAACCAGCCCCAAACGTCTCCGGTATTTAAGTCCTTCCTCAGCCTGGGCTATCAGGCTGTCCGTAGAGCGAAAACGCACGGGGCTGAAGGTACTGCTGACCATACAAAAACGGCACCCCCAGTTGCAACCCCGCCCTACCTCAATCAAGTATAAATCACCCAGTTCGGTATCTCCGGTAACTATGGTGGAAGCGACCGGGAAATTATCCAGGTCTTTTGACCACTGGCGTACCACCGGGGTTGCCGGCTGGTACTGCGGTGCATAGACGCCCGGCAGCGAGGATAACGTTCTAAGCAGTTCACCCCGCTCGCCGCCGATACCGTCAGCCAGGATCGGCAGCAAGGTGGGCACAATCGGCTCCCCTTCACCGATACATAACAGATCAAAGAACGGCGATACGGGTAACGGATTAGCCGTGACGCAGGGCCCTCCGGCAATAACCAGGGGGTGTCTTCCGTCACGGTCGCCGGCATAGAGCGGGATACCGCTGGCCTTAAGAATCTCCGCCACATTGATATAATCGACCTCGTAGCTGATGGAAAAAGCAAGGACGGCGAAATCGGTCAGCGGCCGCTGCGATTCCAGACTCAAGGGAGACGACCGGCGGGCCTGATGCTCTCTTTCCCAAAAGACCCTCTCACAGACGACTCCGCTGTAGCTATTGAGGAGACGATAGAGGGCATGCAACCCCAGGCAGGACATGGCTATATAGTAGGAGTTGGGATAGATGAGAGCGATAGGAACCCTGCCACCCCAATCCCTGATAACGGCACCCTCCTCCCGGGAAAGCCGGCTTCTTGCCTTTTTGATCTCATCCCAACTCATAAAGCTACTTACCAGGTTTGATTACTTCCAGCAGCTACTAAGGAAACGGGGCTTTCTCGTTACTGCTCCCCTACTCCGCTGAAGGGTGGAAACCCATCTGCGGCTTGTTGGGCTCGACGGCTTCGGTCAGCTTGCCGAACTTAGCCTCGTATTTGTTCAGGTTATCCTTAAGGGCGGAGACCATCCTTTTCATATGGCCGGGGCTGATGACCACCCGTGCCGTCACCGAACCGGCCGGAGGTGTCACCATCATAAAATCCAGAATGAATTCCTCCCTGGTATGGGTAACGAACATGTTATTGGCATACACCCCACCCCGCAGGGCCTCCGGGAAGGCAATCTTTATCTGCTGCTTGTTAGCCTTTTCATCCATACCGCATCTCCTTATGGTAATAGGACCTCATACTTCAACACTTGGTATAGCCGCAGCTCGGACAGACGAAGCAGCCCTCCTGATAGACGAGCAGGTTGCCGCAGTCCGGGCACTGTCCGGCCAGGTTCTTGACCAGCCCGTAGTCTTCCAACCTGGGCTTACCATCGTAGCCGGTGGTATGCTTCTCCAGCACGCTGGCAATGGCATCGGCACAGGAAAGAATAGATTTGCCCTGCTCCCAGGCAATGGACGGACAGCGAATGCCGCGCAGCTGTCTTACTATCGAGGCGACATCGACACCGGAGCGTAAGGCCAGGGAAATGAGCCGGCAGATGGCCTCAAGCTGCGCTGAGGCACAGCCTCCGGTCTTACCCAGGCTGGAGAAGACCTCACAGATACCTTCGTCATCCGAGTTCACCGTGACATAGAGGTTACCGCAGCCTGTGGTCACTTTCTCAGTGACCCCTGAGGTCGTCTTGGTCCGCTTTCTGGGTACCAGTACCGTACTTTCGACCTTCTTAGTCTTGCCTGTAGTCAATACCTGCCCCTCCCGGCTGCCGTCACGGTAGATGGTTATCCCCTTCAGCCCTTCCTCATAGGCCATTTTATAGACACTGGCGATATCATCAACAGTAGCTTCTTTGGGAAAATTGACCGTTTTGGATACCGCATTGTGAGTAAACCTTTGAAAAGCAGCCTGCATCTTAACGTGCCAGCCGGCCTTTATGTCGTGAGCAGTAACAAAGGTCTTCTTGATATCATCCGGTACACCATCAATACCACGGAGGCTGACCCCATCAGCCAGCTTGCGCATAAGCTCCTCGGAATAGAAGCCCCCCTTCTTGGCCACCTCCTCAAAGTACGGGTTTACTTCGATAAACTGCTCACCATCCAGAATATTGCGCTTGTAGCTCAAGGCAAAAAGAGGCTCGATACCGCTCGAGCAGCCGGCGATAATACTCAGTGTACCGGTGGGGGCGATGGTGGTACAGGAAGCATTTCTTAACCTGGGCCCGGAGGGGACATCATAAATACTCTCGGCAAAGGCGGGGAAGACCCCCCGCTCCCCGGCCAGCTCCTCAGAGGCCTTTGCCGACTGCTCGGTGACAAACTGCATGATATCAGAGGCAACCTTCAGCGCCTCTTCCGAGTCATAGGGAATATCGAGCTTGATTAACATATCGGCAAAGCCCATTACTCCGAGACCGATCTTCCTGGTCTTTTTGGTCATTTCCTCGATTGCGGGCAGGGGGAACTTGTTAACCTCAATGACATTGTCCAGAAAGCGCACTGCCGTCCTGATTATCTCCTTCAGATGGGGATAATCAATCCGGTAGGACCCGTCCTGGAGAATTACCATCCGGGACAGGTTAATCGAGCCCAGATTGCACGATTCGTAAGGGAGCAGGGGCTGTTCGCCGCAGGGGTTAGTGCTCTCAATCCTACCCAGTTGCGGGGTAGGATTGTCATCATTAATACGGTCAATGAAGACAACACCCGGGTCTCCGGTCTTCCAGGCCATACTGACCAGCTTATCGAACACTTCTTTGGCATTGAGCCTGCCGGAAACCTCTTTGGTATGCGGATTGACCAGGTTATAGTCGGTGCCGGCCTTGACCGCCTCCATGAATTCACCGGTCACCGCCACCGAGATATTGAAGTTGGTCAGCGAGGCAAGGTCTTCCTTAGCCGTAATGAACCTCATAATGTCGGGGTGGTCAATACTGAGGATACCCATATTCGCCCCGCGGCGCATCCCGCCCTGTTTGATAACATCAGTAGCGACATCAAAGGCACGGATAAAGGAGACCGGGCCGCTGGCGACGCCCCCGGTAGAGCCTACTCTATCATCCTCCGGCCTGAGTCTGGAAAAGGAAAAACCGGTCCCGCCGCCACTCTTATGAATCAGGGCAGTATTTTTCACGGCATCGAAGATGGACTCCATCGAGTCCTCGACGGGGAGGACGAAGCATGCCGAGAGCTGGCCCAGTTCCCGCCCGGCATTCATCAGGGTAGGGGAATTGGGCAAGAACTGGAGGCTGGTCATCAACCGGTAGAACTCCTCCTCCACTACTGTGACGTCAGCCTCAGGGTTATAGACAAGCTCAGCCGAGGCAATCGCACCGGCTACCCGGCGAAACATATCCTCCGGAGTCTCCACAACCCGGCCCTTGGCGTCTTTCTTCAAGTACCTTTTCCCCAGGACACGGAGGGCATTCTCGGTAAGACTGACCCCGCTTAACGACTTGATCTCCGGCTTAACCATATCAGTTTGCATTTCGGGTGCGACCTCCTCCTTGGGCATTGACTCTTTACCGTAATCTTCCAGTTCCTTACTGGCCAGTATTTCCTCTACCACGGCCTGAATTTCAGAACCGCTGGGCAGGCGCGGCAGCCTGTGCTGAGACCGGGGCACCAGGTCCTCCATGCCGGGCAGGGGCTGTTCCGCCCCGGAGACGGGCCTCAACTGCTCCAGACGCTCAATTACCTGCGCGGTGAGCTGCTCGACCAACCTCCGATCAGCAATGCCCATCGACTCAGCGGCAGCAAAGACAACCCGGGCCACCCGGGTACGGTCCAGCCAGTGCGTGCTCTTTCCCGTTCCATTCCTAGTATTCATTTACGACGCCTCCGTTGACCTCCAGCCAGCGCCAGTGACGGCTCAACCGGAAGCAAAGGCAGTTGACTCACCGGCTGGGATGCTTTTGCCGCCTCATCTCCGATCAGAGTGTCCAGTTCCTGCTTCAAGGCAGTGATATCGGCGAACTCCCGATAGACGCTGGCAAAGCGAATGTAGGCAATATGGTCCAGCTCCCTCAAGCCCTTCATCACCATATCGCCGATAACAGCACCGGGTATCTCTGATTTACCCAGCCGGTAAAGCTCGGCTTCGATATCATCAACAAGCTTATCGATAGCTCCGGTAGGCAGCGGCCGCTTCTCACAGGCCTTGCGGATGCCGGACATGAGCTTCTCCCGGCTAAACTCCTCACGGCGCTTGTCCTTCTTAATTACAAAGAGACTGGCCGCCTGCAACCGCTCGTAGGTGGTAAAACGAGCACTACAAGAGGAACACTGACGCCGGCGGCGGACACCATCATCAACGTCACGGGAATCAATAACCCTGGACTCCAGATTGCCGCAATAAGGACAATTCACGAATAATCTCCACACTATATAGTGTAGGAGATATACATTACCACAATATATAGTGTTTGTCAACTATTATTTGTCCTGAAATCTGGGGGTAATTTGAATAAGGCGATGGATGCCAAACAGCCCGGGAACATACACCATTAAGAAGACCACAGATCCGGGTTTACTGCCGGCTTGATACGGAAAGACCTTAAGCTGACTATGGCTGAATGGGCATCAGACCGGAGCCCACGAAGGTCAAACAACAGGGTTTCCTTATCCCATACGTAGTAAGTGGTAAGGCCACTGTACCCGAACAGGAAAGACCCAGCCGGCACCGCACCTATCTCATCGAGATATAGTCGCCGAGTGAACCGAGGTCACTCCTGCGACGCCACCACCTCATCCCCAGCGGGATGGAGATAGCGGCGGAAACAGCGATGATAACAAAAATGATAGGCCATCTTTCCGATCCGGTTGGTGAAGACGGCAAAGTAGTATTAGTCAGTAAATCTCCTTCCTTGACGGTAAAGAACAAAGGACCCAGGCTGTTGACCTCTACTTGGTAGGTGCCTGCTGCACTCTGAGCGGTAGTAAAGGTAACCATTTGAAAGGCCCCACCGGCAAGATCGATTTTCCTCGTGTCTGCCACGACACCGTTTATCTTGAGGGTTACGATATCGCTACCGTCTGCCTCCCCAGGATTTATCAGCAAAGCGCTGATGGTCACTGCTGCACCGGGACTGACCTCCTGGGGTGAAACACTCAGTGCACTTGAGGTAAAAGCAACCGGAGCTGCCGGGGAAACGGGCAGCGAAGGAGTTTCCGGATTATCCGGGGACGAATCGACCAAAGCAAGCACGGTAAAGCAAGAGAAGTGCTCGATATAGGCACTAATGGTATCGTTCGCGGCGTCAACCTCAAAATCCATCTCCGGCAAACCAACGTCAAAGTTGTCGCAACGGGTGATTAGCAGTTCTTCCTCAGCTATCCCTTCCGGGATGTCGCCGGTATCATATCGCCAGGTCAGCATTACCGGCTGGTCAAAGGTGGTCCCCTCGGGTTTCAACTGATACGGCAACCCGATAATACTATAGTCTTCAGGTGGATCCGGTGCACGCTTAATTTCGGCAAACTCCACCTCGGTCAGCGGGTTGCCCTCTCCATCCAGAGCGGTAACTCCGTAAGGAATATTAATGCTGAGCATCCCGTCCTCAGAAACGAACTCAACGGAATCGGGGGCAAAGTAAGCGATGATACTCCAATCCCGTTGTTCAGCCTCAATGGGAAACATTTGATCGAAGATGATTTTTTCCCGCTGTGATTTCTCAACGGCCACATAGTTGACAAAGCGGTAGCCGTATTCCGGAATCGCCTCTACATTGACGATGGTACTACTCTCAACTGAAAAATAAGCGGGGTATTTGGGCTCAGCGTCCCCGTTTATCTCTTCGGGCACAGCTTCCCCGTTTATCTCGACAGTGCCGCCGCCGCTCGGGCTGATATCCACCTTGATCGTCACCGACGAACAGCTAGGCCCTCAGCCATAAGCCGGCTTGGCGGTAAACGCCGCCGCTGCCAGCGGTACCAGCAAAGCCGCCGCCAGACAGGGCAACGCTATTCCCAAAAACCCTTTTTTCACCCTTTTTCACTCCTTACAGGGTATAGCTTACACCTTTTGTTTATCATCCTCAACCCCCCTTCCGCCCCTGCCGCTCGACCAAGTCCTCCAGAGTAATATCAGAGAGTACACCATCCACCGCTTCTTTCACCTCGGCCCACACCCGGCGGGTCACGCAGGAACCGGCACGCGAGCAGAGCATCGCATTATCAACACACTCTACCGGCGCCATCGACCCCTCCATCACCTGCACAATATCAATAAATCTTATCTCACGTGGCGGCCGGGCCAGCATGAACCCACCTCTGGGCCCGCGAACGCTCCTGACCAGACCGGCTGTCTTGAGCCGGGTAAAGAGCTGCTCCAGATACAGGCACGATATCTGCTGCCTCGCCGAGATGTCCTTGATCAGAGTCGGACTGCCCCCAGATTGGACCGCCAGATCAATCATCGCGCGCACTGCATAACGTCCCTTGGTCGAGAGTTTCACAGCTCCAGCCGGCCTGTTCTGAATTTTATTATCACAATACTCGTAAATATAGCGCAACAAAAAGGTCTTGTCAAATATTAGTCCAGGAGCATCTAAAACACCTTTGAAAAGAGGGCGATATGTATTAGAATAGAGCGGAGAATATGGACAAGGAGTTTCGTCACCTGCCCGGAGTGGACAAGCTAACCTCCAACGAGCGCTTGAGGCAGCTCGGGGAGGAGCTTTCCCACACGTCCTTTATGGAGTTGATACGCAACCACCTTGAGCAAACCCGGCTGGATATCGCTGCCGGTAGCCCCTGCCCTTCTCTTGACGATATAGTAGAAGCTATTGTCGCCCGGGGCTGCGCCATGACAAAGCCGGGGCTGCGCCCGGTGGTCAACGCTACCGGCATCATACTTCACACCAACCTGGGCCGTGCTCCTCTCAGCGAGGAGACTGCCGCCGCGATGAACACGGTCGCCAGCACCTACTCTAACCTGGAGTTCGACCTGGACAGCGGCCGGCGGGGGTCGCGCAACAGCCACATCGAGCAGTCGCTGTGCCGGCTCACCGGAGCCGAGGCGGCACTGGTGGTAAACAATAATACCTCAGCGGTGCTGCTCGCTCTCAGTGCGCTGACCAGAAGGAAAGAGGTGCTCGTTTCCCGCGGCCAGGCAGTACAGATCGGCGGCGGCTTTCGCATCCCCGACGTAATGCGCCAGAGCGGGGCCAGGCTGGTCGAGGTGGGCACCACCAACTGCACCTATGCTGTCGATTATGAACAGGCAATCAACCCGCGGACAGCGGCGCTGATGCGAATCCACCTGAGCAACTTCAGGATGATGGGCTTCACCCATTCGGTCACTCTCGAGGAACTGGTAGCGCTGGGCAAAGACCACAACCTCCCCGTACTCGATGACCTCGGCAGCGGATGTCTGCTGGATACCACCCAGTTCGGTCTTGACCCGGAGCCAACGGTACAGCAGAGCATTGCCGCTGGTGTCGACCTGGTCTTCTTCTCTGCTGATAAGCTCCTCGGTGGTCCTCAAGCCGGCATCGTCACCGGTCGGAAAGAGCTGATAGAAAAATTGAAGAAACACCCGCTGGCGCGTGCGGTACGGATCGATAAGATAGGACTGGCCGGTCTGGCGGCCACCCTGGTTCACTACCTGAAAGGTGAAGCGATAACCAAGATCCCGGTCTGGCGTATGATTGCCGCTCCTCTGGACGGAATTGAGCAGCGGGCCGTAACCTGGGCTGGACCACTCAAGAGACTGGCCGGGGTGATCGCCGGAGAAACGATGGTCGGAGGCGGCAGTCTGCCCGGGGCCACTCTACCGACCAGGCTGGTTGCTATCGGAGAAGAGGGAGGTAAAAGTAAGCGCAATATGGCGCAAGTCTTAAGCCAGCGGCTGCGCCAGCGAGAGATACCGGTCATCGGGCGAATTAGCGAAAATCTCCTCTTGCTCGACCCCCGCTCCGTACTTCCCGGAGAAGACAGGATTGTGCTCAAAGCCCTGCAAGATGCCGCTGCCAGCCTTAAGGACAGGTGACACCGCCGCAGCGAAAAGGAGTACCTGGTGTTTGTAATCGGTACTGCGGGACACATAGACCACGGTAAATCGGTACTGGTGCGCGCCCTGACCGGCATAGACCCGGACCGGCTGCGCGAGGAGAAGGAACGGGGTATGACCATTGACCTGGGCTTCGCCTGGCTGAAGCTGCCCGATGGTCAGGAGGTTGGTATTGTTGATGTCCCGGGTCACGAACGGCTGATTAAGAATATGCTGGCCGGAGTGGGCGGCATCGACCTGGCCCTGCTTATCATCGATGCCGGTGAAGGAGTGATGCCACAGACCAGGGAGCACCTGGCTATCCTGAACATACTAGGTATAGAGAGAGGAATCGCCGTTCTCACCAAAAAGGACCTGGTAGATGATGAGCGGCTGGCCCTGGCAAGGGGGGAAGTCACCAGGCTGCTCGCTCCGACCACCCTTGCCCGGTCCCCGATTGTTGCCGTCTCGGCCCTGACCGGAGAGGGCCTCGCTGATCTGACCTCGGCTATCGGCAAGCTCCTCGGCTCCACTCCACTCAGGAAGGATATCGGCCGTCCCCGGCTTCCCATAGACCGCGTCTTTACTATTGCCGGCTCCGGCACCATCGTCACCGGAACACTGATTGACGGCTCGCTCAGCACAGGACAGGAGGTAGAACTGATCCCCGCCGGGCTCAGGTCACGGATACGAAGGCTGCAGACGCATAAGACTTCTGTCGAAACGGCCGCTCCGGGGAGCAGGGTCGGCGTCAACCTGACCGGTATCGCCGCCACCGAACCACAGCGCGGCGATGTACTCACCATACCCGGCTGGCTCTCACCCACCACGATGCTCTCGGTTAAGCTGTGTCTGCTACCCCATCTTCAGCACCCCCTGTCACACGGCACCACGGTGAACTTTTATGCCGGGTCCACCCAGGCTGAATCCAGAGTCCGCCTGCTGGAAAAAGACGAACTCAAGCCCGGTGAGACGGGCTGGGCACAGCTATTACTGAATAAGCCGGTGGCTCTGGTTAAGGGCGACCGTTTTATTATCCGCTCGCCGGAGGCTACTCTTGGCGGTGGCGAAGTTCTCGAGCCTCATACCAGACGGCACCGCCGACTGCACCCGAACGTCATTGAGAACCTCAGGCGTAGAGCGCAGGGAACCCCCGAAGAGATGATTATGGCAATACTGGAGGGTAAACCGCTCAAGATGTCCGAACTCTCCACACAGAGCGGCCTAACTGTCAGCGAGCTTAGCCCGGCAGTAGCCTCCCTTATCGAGCAGAGTAAGATAGTCAGGATAGGCAGGGGGGAAAGCGAGCTCCTTCTGACTGCAACCGGCTGGGAGAATCTGGCCGGCCGGGTGACCGCCATCCTTAAGGACTATCACCTCAGGTTCCCCTCCCGCCCGGGGATGCCCAGGGCAGAGTTGAGCAGCCGGCTCAAGATGACGGCACCTAGTCCGGCGATTATAAAAAAGCTTCTTGACGATGGCAACGTCATCGAGGATAGCGCTGCTATCCGTCTTGCCACCCATCACGTTCAGCTCACCAAGACGCAGCAGGCGCAGATAGACACCTTCCTCAAGTCACTGGCGGAGAGTCCTTACGCCCCACCCGGCGGCCTCATACCGGAAGCGGACCTGCTCAAACTGATCGTGGCCCGCAACCAGGTGATCAAGATAAGCGAGGAGGTGGTCTTCTCCCGTCAAGCCTATAATGAAATGGTAGCCGGAATCACCTCACACCTGAAGGAAGCGGGAAGCGTGACTGTAGCTGAAGTACGGGATATGTTTAAGACCAGCCGCAAGTATGCCCTGGCTCTGCTGGAATACCTGGATGGGGCGAAGGTAACACGCCGCCTCGGCGACCGTAGAGTTCTCTATCGGGAATCAGGTACCGGACATTGACAAGAACATTCCGGGTGAAACTAGACCTACCTAATCATAGTGAAGGAGGAGGGTATGATGAGCTGCCACCCGTATCAATACCGCGTACTGGTCGAATACCTTGCCCCTACGTTGGGCTCAATGAAACCCGACTACAGAAAGGAAAGCGACGGGCAGTCACTGACCGCGAAGCTCGGGGAGGTCATGGAGCACCTGCCGACCGCCATCCCCGATGGTTGGGAGGTTAACTCCCACAGTCTGACGGTTGCCGGGGATGCGGTTATTCTCTCCATCCTGATCCGCCGACCGGTGGCACAATAATTCACCAGCATATTATCATGGGCAGGACTGCAGTTCTTCCTCCGCTGCCGTCACCACGGTATTACTCATACCAAGGCGGATCTTATAAATGTAGGAGTCTTCAGGGAGATGGTCTCTGTAATAAAGAACGTGAAATGCTCCCAGGTAGAACGAATCCAGGACTACGCCAACCTCATCTACATACTTCTCATTATGGGGGTATTTTACATTCCCCTGCTTGTCTTTCACCGAGACGATTTTCACCTTGTGCCCTTTATCATATTTCGCTTCCATAAGACTACTCCCCCGGTGATGGATTCGCCCTATTTTACCACCAATTGGCCATCAGTCAATACATTATGAAACTACATTGGTATAATACAGCCCCTGAATTACGCAATTTCGTCACTAAAATCACGGGGCGGGCTGATGTTATAATTAAGAAAAGAGCCCCTACAGAGAGGTTTATAAATGAAGAAATATAGGTGTACGGTCTGCGACTACATCTACGACGAAGCAAAGGAGGGCAGGAAGTTCTCGGAGCTGCCGGAGAACTGGAGGTGTCCTGTCTGTAATGCCCCTAAAGCGGCTTTCGTCGCCCTGACGGAAGAAAGCGGAGAAAAGAAGAAAGAGGCCAGTACGGTTTCGGACGTCTTTGTCGAACAAATGGCCGAGTGGGGCATCAGGTATGTCTTCGGCCTACCTGGCACATCCGCACTCGGCCTGGTCGACGCAATCAGGAAGAATAAGCGGATGAAGTTCATCCAGGTACGGCATGAACAGACCGCCGCTTTTATGGCCTCAGCCTACGGAAAACTAACCGGACACATAGCAGCATGCCTGACCATAGCCGGGCCGGGGGCAACCAATCTGGCCACCGGCCTGTATGACGCTAAGCTCGATCATGCTCCGGTGCTGGCCCTGACCGGGTTGGTGAAGAGGCAACTGATTGGTCCCGGATCCTTTCAGGAAATCGACCAGCATTCATTTTTCGAACCGATATGCGTCTTCAACAAGATACTGATGGCGGAAGAACAAACGACCAGCCTGGTCACATTGGCCATCAAGCACGCCCTGCTGGAGAGAGGAGTATCCCATATCAGTATCCCTAACGACATCCAGAAGATTCCGTACGATACCGATGTACTGCCAATGCAGGGTAGAATCACCAATCGAAGTATTCTACCGAGCGAGCATTTGATAAAAGAAGCTGCCGTAAAGATCGATTCAGCCAAAAGGCCCGTTATCATCGCCGGTTTCGGAGCCGTTGGTCAGGGCGATAAGCTGCTGGAGTTAGCCCGCAAAATCTATGCGCCGGTGGTAACGACTTTCAAGGGCAAGGGCGTTATTGACGAGACTAACGAACTATATGTCGGCAGTCACGGGACAATCGGATCAACGGCCGCTGCCAAACTGGTCCGGGGCAGCGACCTGCTGATTGTGGTCGGGTCCTCATTTTCCGATATGACACAGATACCGCCGAAGAGAATAGTACAAATTGACATAGACCCTATGATACTGGCCAAGAATTATCCCTCCGAGGTCTCATTGTGGGGTAGCAGCGCCGAGATACTGCCGAAACTGACAGGAAAGGTCGCCGCAAAAGAAAACAAGGAATATCTGGCTGAAATAACCAGATTGAAGAAGGAGTGGACAAAGCTGCTTGCTAAAGAAGCAGACTCATCCCGAACTCCAATAAGGCCGCAGTATATAATCAAGGTGCTGAACGACAAAATCGCGGAAGACGCCATAATATCCCTGGACGTCGGTGACAACGGCTGGTGGTTTGGCAGAAACTTCGTGATGAAGTCAACCCAAAAGATGGTTATGTCCGGTTATCTGGCCTCGATGGGTACCGGGCTTCCGGGAGCCATCGAGGCACAGCTTGCCTATCAAGACAGGCAGGCTGTTTGTATTACGGGAGACGGCGGCTTTTCGATGGTGATGGGAGACTTCCTCACCGCCGTAAAATATGACCTGCCGGTTAAGATCTTCCTGTTTAACAATAAGCAGCTCGGCATGATAATGCAGGAACAAAAAATCGAGGACTATCCCAACTGGCAGACCGACCTGTACAACTGCAATTTTGCGGAATATGCGCAAATCTGTGGTGGGATAGGAATCAAAGTAAAAGACCCGGCAGAACTGGAAGGAGCCGTCGAACAGGCACTGTCGTCAACGAAGCCGGTTATTGTGGATATTGATACCGATACCAGAAGGTTCGTGTAGCAAATTCACCCGCAAAGGAGAGCAATCCGTTTCACAGGAGCAAGGGACGAAAGAATACGCTGGAGTGTATTCCTTAAACCATCGTGAAACCGGCAGCCTGCCCGGGAGTTTAAAACGAAAGCGCGTTCCCCAAGCCCTAGACGGCTTGGGGACAGCCCGGTGCACGAACCATCATAACCGTTGTGGGGCTGGATTTGAGGACCTTATCAGCAACACTGCCGTGGGTCCACCTGCTTGGACCGGAGCGCCCGTGACTGGCCATAATGATGAGATCACATTTTTCTGTCTTTGCATAAATGATAATCTCTTCGGCAGGATTGCCCATCAGCATCTCCGCGCGCACCTTAATTCCTTTGCTCTCCAACCCCTTAGCTATTCTGTCCAAGTACCTTTGGCCCTGCTTTTCCATTTTACCCGCAATTTCAGGCATGAGTCTTTCACCTGACGGACTATCATAACCCTCAACCGGCCGGTAGCCCCGGACACGCTCCGTAACGCTTACTAGTACCACATCCACTCCGCACTTCGAGGCAATCTCTTCAACATGAGGAAGAGCACACTCCGCCAGCTTGGAGCCGTCTAAAGGAACCAGAATCTTCTTATACATCGGTTATCCCCCTTATTACGGAATATTTAACGAAGTCCCTGGATATCAATTTCCCGATCATTACTATCACCACCGCCACCCTCATCACCCGTTTGAGCGTTTTTCACAGTATCAGAAACGCCGCCATCTGTCAATAGTCGCATCACGTCTGAAAAGCACTTCATCTCTGGTGCCGGGGGATCAGACTATCCCCTACGGGAATCACGCTGCGATTACCAGATAATATCAGGAAGCTCGGCCAGGGTATGTATTCGCGGGCAATCTTCTATCTCCGGGAATACATCATAGCGATCAATAAGCACGGGGTTAATACCTACCCCCCTGGCACCGATAACGTCCGTACTGTACTGGTCACCGACATATATCGCTTCTGCAGCTCTGATATCGGCGTGTTTCAATGCTGATAAGAAGACCGGCGGCTCTGGTTTGGGAGCCCCTACATCACTGGAAGTAACCGTGAAATCAAGATACGCCCCCAATCCAAGCTGGCGGGAGATAAGGTTTATTTCTTCTTTCATGCTGGTAATCAAGCCCAGAATAAGTCCGCTACCTTTCAGGGTCTTCATGGTCGGGAGTACATCGTCATAAAGTCTGAAATCCAACCTCTTCGCATCATGGCTTACTATCTTCATAATCTGAAAAACTGTCTCCCCGGGCAAAGTTACGCCGATGCCGGACAGTATTAATTCCTCATAATGAAGAAAGGGCTCCGGATCCTTCGATTCATCCCACCGATATGGAGTACCCCCGGGTACCTCGGTCTCGGCAATATAGATAGGACGTATCAGCCTCTCGGAGGGTACCTCTATACCGAATTTAGCAAAGATCCGGGCGTGCAATTCATGCCTTTCCACTTTAGGATGTCCTATGGTATCCATCCAATCAAAAAATACTGCCTTGATAGCCTTCAATATACTCCTCGCTACGTCAGTAAGAGAATAACAGCCCCAGTCAATTCCCCTCCAGTCTCAGTCTTCAGTCCACCAGTTAAGATAAGGATTCAGCGGTATGCCATGCCTGCCCACTACAGGATAAACATCGGTAACCTAAAGCTCAACACACTGAAGCTACGATGAGACTTTGTTTTTCATTCTTGGTCTAAATGATAGTATCACGCTGGTGAAACTGTCAATCGCACAATCACTCCAATCCCGGTTGACAGCCCGGCTATTCCCAGGGCCCGGAAGAGTATTGTAATTTTTTCTTGACAAGGACTACAATTGTGTCAATCCGGTACTGCAAAAGCTATGTCAGCAAAGGAGGTCAATTAATGATGAGAAAAGTAGCTGTTGTAGTTGATAGCATCGCCAAAATGCCGCCAGAGGTGTTGGCGGAATATGACATCACGGTATTACCTTTCCATATCTCCATGGGTGGCAAAGACTACCTGGACACTACCATCGATACAGAGCTGCTCTACTCCCGGCTTATGAGCAAAGAACTGCCCACTGTCGCACCTCCTTCCCCGGGAGAGATGGCAGAGGCCTTCCGCAAGATAAGCCAGCGAGCCAGGGCCATCCTGTATATCACCATGACATCCCGCTTCTCCGGAGAGTATGAAAGGGTAACAGGAGTTAAGGAAAGCATTGAGCAGGAACTGCCCGGCGTGGTGGTTGAGGCGGTTGATTCCCTCACTATTACCTGCGCCGAGGCTCTTATTACCATTGAAGCAGCGAAAGCGGCGGGTGAGGGGAAGAGCTTGCCTGAGGTGGCGGAGATTGCGCGTCAGATGGTGCAGCGCGTCTCCGCTCTGTCAGTGCGAGATTCCCTTTATTACTTCGACAAGTCAGGAAGACTGGGCAAAGAACGTCCCCTGGCCGGCTCCCCGGTTCCCCTGGCACCGGTCCTGGAGATAGATGCCGCCACCGGCGGGGTAACGCAAGCGGTATCGAAGCATAGAACCGTAGCCAAAGCACTAGAAAATATGCTCGAGATAATGAAGAAGAGAAGTGCGAACAAGAAGCTGCATGTTATGGCAGGACACCTCTATAAGCCAGATACGGCGGAGGAACTAAAAGAAAAGATCATTTCCGAAGTCCAACCTGCCCGGTTCTATTTTACTGAACTTTCACCGGTAGCCGCTATCATTAACGGACCATATATCGACCTGGCCTTCTTTACCGAAGATTAAGAGCAGGCCGGCTTTTTCAGCTCTGCTGTCACTCTATAGCTTCGGCTGGCATACTCCCGACTGCCTGAGAACCTTCATTTCACCTCGGGGTCGGCTTGCGGGTTAAACGGGTTGATTCTAACCGCCAGTGAATAAAGATAGGGGTAATCATTTTTTATGTGCTTCATGTAGTCCAGCCAGACGGGGAGAAGCAGCGCGTAAGCCCTCTCGATGTCGACCGCAATATGTTTATAATCGGCCTGTCCGAGCGTGGTCAAATCGGTTCGTCTCGCCAGCTCCTCGGTAAGGTGAGCTATCGCGGAGAGCAGATCAGTAAACTCCTCACGCTCAAGGAGACTAGGGTTCTCCAGAACCAGCATCAGAAACGACCTCTTGCTGTTGAGTAATATGCGCAGTGCCTCAAGGTCTTCGGGCACAGCTACTATTGCGTAGTGGTAATCTCGCAGCATATTCTTAGCGGTGACGAAATCCTGGTCGGACCAGTTAGGCGTTACCGACAGAATTTTACTGATCGCGTCTCTACTCGTATCGAATGCGGCAAGATAATCGAGCAGGGGGGTCCCTAATTCCATAAAAAAATTGCCGATTACGATATTCAACTTCTGCAGTCTATGTTTATTTTCTCTCTGGGAGATTAGTCTGTTAATCCACAGGGTAATGAGCACGACCGATACCGGCACGAATCCGACCTGCAATGTAATCAGCCTCAGCATATAGGGAATATCCTTGAATACAAGGTAATTGATCCCGTAGCACACGCCGGATATAGCCACCAGAGTGACTATCAGTTTAGCCGTCCAGCTTATTTTCAAATACTCAACTCCTTTTCTTTACTCTTACCGATATCGCACATCCATGCCATATTCTATCACGACAATACCCTCCGAGGTAAAAGCGATGCCTGCGGTCTTTTTCCTCAGCCATCGACCGCTATGTGAGCTTGATTTCATCTTAATGTCACTGGATTGTATTGACAATTGTCACATAATTGTATACACTCAATTTCACAAAAGCCTGCTGTAATTAACAGCCTGAAAGCGTTAAGTCCAAGTGATACCTCAATTAGGGAAGAAAACAGCTTCCTGATTCATCAAGGAGGATAAAGATGAAGGGTAATTCTAGAAGGCGGTTATCTCTTTGTGCAATAGCTCTATCAATCCTGGTACTGGTACCATTGTTAGCATCAGGCTGCGGCAAGAGGCCGATGCCGAAAGTAGAAGACCTGACTATGGGTCAGTTGGCCGTCATCAATGAGCCTGCGGTAGTGCTGATCTACTCCACATGGTCGGGAACCCTGGTTTCCACCAGTACCCGGGAGTCAGTGGCATACTTAAGCCACAATGATGAAACGTTCCAGTCGCTTAACATCCCCACCTTTAGCTATGGGTCGCAGGGTACCGGGTTCGTGATTAACCCTGACGGTTACGTTGTGACCAATGCTCATGTCGTCCACCAGACCGAGGAGCAGATTGAAAGCGCGATATACCGCGGATTTGTGAACTGGGGTATACGGACATTCCCACAATACTTCGCTCAGGCCGGACTTGACCCCTGGCCCGCCACCCAGCAGGACGCGGACGACCTCTGGGCAGCCGTACATGAAAGCTTTGATGTGGCAAACATCAAGCAGGAAGTCAACGTTACCGTGGGCAAATCCGTCGGCGGTGTTCAGCTGATGGAGCAAAGCAGCCTGGCCGAAGTCAGAAAGGTCAGTCCCCGGGAATGGAAGTACACCGGCGGTAAGTGGACAGTCGTATCCGGGAAGGACGTCGCTATCTTAAAGATGCAGGCCACTAACCATCCCAGCATGATCCTGGGCGATTCCGACGAAATGATGGTCGGCGACCCCATAATGGCCATCGGCTACCCCGGTGCCGTGGTAACCCATGATTACCTCTCCTCAGACAGCAAGTTTGAAGCCTCGGTAACTTCCGGTATCATCAGCGCCCTGAAACAAGCCGATGACGGCTCACCGATACTGCAGACCGATGCTGCGATAACCCACGGCAACTCCGGCGGACCGGCTATCAACGAGGACGGTGAGGTAATCGGTATTACTACCTTCGGCACGTCAGGCTGGGACCCGGTTCTCGGCGACTACGCGGAGATTGGAGGCTTTAACTTCCTGGTACCCAGCAGCGTCGTTATCGAGATGCTGCAGGAAATGAATATTGAAAATGAACAGGGCCTGACCGACGAACATTATACCAACGCCATGCTGCTGTTCTATGATGAAAGATACGCCGAGGCGGTGGATGAGTTCGAGACTGTCTTGAACCTCTTCCCGGGGCATCCCTACGCCCAGAGCTATCTCACCACCAGCCAGCAGAAATTACTCGAAGATTAGCGCCAAGGATACCGGGAATAACGGATACAAAGTAAGCTGCTGTCGATTATTAATTAGAAAATTTAGAGCCCCACGGAAAATCGTGGGGCTCTATTTTATTGCTGTCTATCAGATTCAACCCAATACACAACCAAATCACTTCCTACTGTATGACAGTTTCCTAGACACGCCAACAACAAAAGCCGAAGGATGAGCGTTATTTGCTCATCCTTCCACGCCCAATCACAACTAGACCAGCGCCTATTTCTTAATTGGACGAATGGGAGGCTTCATCCCCTTTACAGCGGGCCTCATTTTCGCCGGAGGGGTCTTGGCAAATGCTTCGGCGCATTTCATACAGTAAATCTTGCAGTCGTCCACTTCTTTCTTATAGAGGCCGCTCACACTGATTACCGTCCAACCATATGAACTGGCTTCACTGCCCTTCGTAGTCTTCAGCAGCGGCTGGTTGCACCTCCCCGTATGCCCATGTCCCGGCCGGGTGCATTCACACTTTCCCCCGGATCTTTCCCACGCTTTGTCACGAACTTCGCTGGAAAATACCATCTCCAAAACCTCCTATACCCTATTTATCCCCGAATTATAGCACTGCCATACCCGTTGTCAACACTATCTACGAGCGAAGCACTACCATGGTATTAGCAGAGAATAGTTCATGACCATCTAAGACACTCAAGCCCTCCCTTACCCGCTACAGTGCTTCCCAGGGATACTTTTACGACTTTGTCCAACTTGATTATCCTTTTGATGCTCTCAGCCGGCAATACGTTAGCGGGCAAAGCATAAATTACCTATTGACAATAAGATAAATCTAGTGTAGCTTTGGTCTGCATAATCCAAAGATATTCAAATAACAAAATCTACAGAAAGGATGAAAAGGTATGGGTATTAAGAAAATGGTGATGGGGCCGATTATTGCGAGAATTCTCGGGGTGATAGGATGTTGCTTGATTGCCGCCGGAGTTGGTGTCGGTATTTCCGCCCTTATTGCTGTTGGCGTAGTCCTTTTCGGAATAGCGCTTTTCATCTTCAAATAGAAAGTGACGAGGTTGCCGGGAATCTACCAATCATACGACCATAAGGCAACGATATTCTGTCGGGTACCGTAAGCTACGTTATCGATAGACAGGAGGTGAAGTGTGGAACTAATCGACCAATTGACCAAAAATCTGGGGGTGAGTGAGACTCAGGCCAAGGGTGGGGCCGGGTTGCTTTTCAAGCAGGCTAAAGAGCAAATGAGCGGTTCTGATTTTTCCAAGATGTCCGCGGCGATACCCGGTCTGGATAAGATTATCGGTGCGGCGCCATCCGGCGGCGGGGATATGCCGGGTGGTCTGGGCGATCTGGGTAAGATGATTCCCGGTCTCGGTGGTGCCGCAGGCGGTTTGGGCTCTCTGGCGGGTCTTGCCGGCGGATTCTCGAAATTAGGGCTAGACAGCGGTATGATCGGCAAGTTCATTCCCATCATATTGTCGTTTGTCCAGAGCAAGGGTGGTGAGGGGCTCAAAAACATTCTCGGCAAAGCTTTCAAATAGGAACACCCTCTGCCAACTCGTCTCTCTTTATGCCTGCTGACTGCACACCATCACCAGGCAGGAGTAAGTTTGCCGGTCGTTTCCTGCCAGTATGGCAACCAGCAAAGCGCCAGAAGTTGAACTGAGATGTTTGACTTGGTGGGGCGTATTGAGATTTGCTCCAGTCTTTCCGCAAGAGGATCCATTTTCGCTGCCAGTTGGTCTGTATCGGCTTTGAAATCAGCCTCGAGCTGTTGCAGTCTTTGCTTGATAGACTCAACTGTGTCCTTCGCCCGGCCGATATCCTGAGACGCTTTCCTGGAGCGGCTTACTCCGCTCATAGCAGACTTAGCTCCGCTCAGCGAACCGGCGCTGAAAACTTTCCTGCCCATGAATCCTCCCAAGAGAGTCGTTCCAAAGGATAGCGCCGTCTGTATTTTCTGGTGTTTCGCCTGGTCCTTCTCACGCTCAACGGCGGCCTGGGCACGGCGCATCCTCTCCTCCAACGTAGCGATTTTACCGGCATACTTTTGCCGCAGTTTTTCAGTAGCTTCGTCCCGTTTTTCTCGGGCATACTGCTGTAACCTTACCCTGAATTCACTCTCGGACTCGTCAACATTGGAAAACTGTTTGAAACCGGGACTTTTCCACAAATCCAGCTTCTGATTCCGGTAAAGCCAGCCCGAGAATTCCTTCTGCCAGTATTTATAGCTGTCGGCACTGGTGGCGATTTTCGGTAGATTACCATACCGAGCCGGCTCCCTTGGTGACGGCTCAAAATCATTCACGTCAAGATCACTCTCGACAGCGCTATCCCAGTTGACGGCAACAGGGCCTTCAGTAAAGGGGACTCTGTAAACCACGTCCTTGATGAAATTTACCCCGGTTTTTGTATTGCTGAAATGTATCTTACCGGCTCCGATAAGTTCCGGTTGGTAAAAAAGCCCTTGTCCGGCCGGCTGGCTGCTCCTGAAAGGAACGAAATACTGGTCTATTCTGGGCGGTAGAACTGGTCGCACTTCTCTGACCCCGGTAGTATCACTACCTACCACTGTTGGTACCGGTTGAGTTAGACCCGAGGTATCCGTATCGGAGACACCCGCCTTAGATGAGGCAGTGAATAGAGTCCGGATCGGGTCAACGAGCCCCTTGATCTGATTCCGTGTTAGCGGACCGCGCAGGTATGACATTGCCCAACGGGTTTCAAACACCAGTGGTACGTCGTCATGAACGTTATTCATCAAGAACACCCGGCTACCCAAGCCGGCCAGAGTCTGTTCCATAGCCTGACGGTTCCATTTCATGCCGCTGGTTGCAGCTACCCCTTCCAGACCTTCCAGTACCCGTGATTTGTCCCGTTCGGTCTGTAGCCTACCGATGAACCAGGTTCCGGTGTTAGATAAACCCTTGTAGTCGAGATCGACCGGATTCTGGGTGGCCAGTACTATACCTACCCCAAAGGCTCGTGCCTGCTTTAGCAGGGTCAGTAATGGCGTTTTCGATGGCGGATTAGCTACCGGCGGGAAGAATCCGAAAATCTCGTCCATATAGACGATGGATCTGAGACTGGTAGTACCGGATTGGGTACGCATCCAGCCCAGTATTTGATTGAGTAGCAGGGAAACGAAAAACATCCGTTCGGCATCATTTAAGTGAGCGATAGAGAAAACTGCGATCTTAGGTTTACCTTCGGGAGTATACAATATTGAATTGATGTCTAGAGATTCACCCTCAAGCCAGGTATGAAAACCGGGGGCAGCCAACAGATTGTTCAAGGCTAGTGCCAGCTCAAACCTTTCTTTAGCAGGATAGAAAGAATCCAGATCCATCACCCCGATCCTGTTAACGGGCGGACTCTGGATCTGTCGGATCAAATCTGCGATATCCATATCACGCCGGTCTTGCCAGGCTCTATTCAACAGAGTGGAGATGAGGATATGTTCACGGCTCCTTATCGGGTCGGCTTCAATACCAATAATCCCGAGCAGACTGGTGGCCGTGATACTAATGCGCTCTCTGAACAATTCCTCGTCCTCGCGAATTGCCTGAGGTGGAGCGGCAAACGACTTCATGATGGATACCGGAATGCCGGCACTGCTGCCCGGGGTATAGATCACAGCGCTAATCGACTGACGCAGCCTCCTGATGCGCTCTCCACTCTGTCCCCAGGAAGCAAGACCATTCTTCCATAGGTCAGCCTGTTTTCTGGCATATTCTTCATTAGACAGGCCCTTCTTGCGAGCATCTTCCTGATTAACCCAGGGCAGGAAATCCTCGGTTCTTAAGTCCGGAAAGGTCAACAGCAGATTGGTGAGGTCGCCTTTGGGATCAATGGCTATCGCCGGAATGCCATCCATGCCAGCCTCTTCCAAAAGCGAGATACAGAGACCCGTCTTACCGCTGCCGGTCATGCCGACACAGACAGCGTGGGTAACCAGGTCCTTGGAATCATAAAGGAACAGCCCGTCCCCGGGCTTCTTTTCTGCCAGATTGTAGGGCCTTCCCAGGTAAAAAACGCCTAGCTTTTCATAATCTTCCATACTTTGCCCCCATTGGAAATCATATCCATTCGCCTATGGCCCGGATCCGTAAATGATCCCTAAGCAAACAATACGATAAATAGTCTAAGGTTAGACGATGCCTCAGTATAATCCTTTAATTAATTATACTACAATGGTGCTAAACATAATCTTGTAGAGTTTCGGCCTTCGGAACCGTAATACGAGGATTGAACCTTCGGCTGATCTATCCTTTGACAACACCTCAAAGCAATGTTAGCATTTTATAGTTTATATTATTAATTATTAACTAAGTGAACAGTATCATCCGGAGGTGTGAAATGACAGACGGTAGTTTAAATAGCATCTGCGACGATCTATTCTCTACGCTACCTCTTATCGCAAGAATCACCCGGAAAAAGATCTCCAGGTTACCTGCCGGTTTTCCTGAAGACATTTCACCGCTTCACCATGAGATCCTGAAGACGCTAGAGAAAGAAGGAACGTTGCACATTGCTGAAATTGCTTCAAGGTTACTGATACCTCGACCGCAGATGACCCATCTGATAGATAAGCTGGCTGACCTGAACCTGGTTGAAAGACAAATGGATTCATCAGACAGGCGAACAATCAATGTAACGCTCACTGCAAAGGCCAGAATACTATTAGCGGAAATAGATGCAATGGTCAAGGGCAATATCAAAGAAGCATTGTCCTCTCTCACCAGTGAGGAGATGAAGGAACTGCTGGCTTCGGTAACCAAGTTAAGGGAAATACTCTCCAAACTGGGATAGACCCCCAAGCCTGTTTTTTCAGCAGCACCCCCGCGAGAGCATTAATCGGAAAGGACGAAACTTCAAGGCGTGGATAGTCAGCAACAGAGTGTACTTAACGACGATAGAGTCGGCAGACTGTTATTGAAATTATCCCTCCCCGCGTTCATGGGGTTATTCGTGATGACCCTATATAACGTGGTGGATACTATCTTCATTAGCCGCTACGTCGGCTCGCTCGGAATTGCGGGGCTTTCCATTTCCTTCCCGATTCAAATGATGATAATGGGGTTGGGGCAGATGATAGGGATAGGCAGTGCCTCGGTGATTTCCAGAGCACTGGGAGCTAATGACCCCCGGAAGGCGGAACGCACACTGGGTAACGCCATCAGTCACTCAATAATATCGATTTTAATAGCAGCGGTCGGCCTATCCAATATTGACCCCTTGCTTAAGCTCATGGGGGCATCGGAAGCGGTGCTCCTGTACGCCAACGATTATATGTTCATTATTTTTGCCGGTACCACCGTCCAATTTTTTGCCATGGTACTAAGCAGTACCATCAGAGCGCAGGGCAATGCCCATGTTCCGATGATGAGCATGACAATAGGAGCTGGGATTAATATCGGCCTTGATGCTTTATTCATTATAAGCTTCGGTATGGGGATCAAGGGAGCAGCATTAGCTACTGTAATCGGACAGACAATCTCCACATTATATCTTTTCAGATATTATTTTTCCGGCAAAAGCAGCCTGAAGATATATCCCGGAAACCTACGCGTCGAAATGAATATCGCCAGGGATATTTTTACCATTGGAATCGCGTCATTTGCACAAATAGCGGCAACCAGTGTATCCGCTGTCTTCGTAAACAGAGTCCTCGGTACCTACGGTGGTGATATGGCAATATCTGCCTACGGCATCATCAATCGCGTTATCATGTTCGCCCTGATGCCGGGTATAGTCATCGGGCAGGGACTTCAGCCGATACTGGGATTCAACTATGGAGCCAGGCGCTACGATAGAGTACTGAAATCTATCAAGATTGCCAGCATCGCCGCTACGATATGCTGCATAGCAGCCTTTATAGTCTTAAATTTCTTTCCCGAGCCGATAATCAAAATATTTACTGCCGACCTCTTGCTTATTGAGTCGAGTTCGCACGCCACCGGTTACGTATTTCGGGCCGCTTATTTACTCGGCATCACAATGCTCGGCTCCCTGGTCTTCCAATCAATCGGCAAGGCTAACCAATCAATGGTTACCTCATTGGTACGCCCTTTGTTTTTGATTCCCCTGATATTCATACTGCCGAAGCTCTGGCAGGTGGACGGAGTGTGGCTATCGTTCCCCATTTCTGACGCAATTGCGTTCACCTTAACTATGGTACTTCTGATACGTCAGATAAGAGAATTCAAAAGCTCGGATTCACTTAAGGCAGTAGAAAGTCTACAAGTGGGAAGTTAAATAGAAAATGGCACACAGAAAACCCGTAGAGAGACTCATAACATCTCAAACAACCAGCTACTTACTGGGCAAATACAGCCTGATAATAATGCTCACCGGGTTAATCATCGCTGCCTGGAACGGCAAGGTATTAATCGTCGTCCTGCTCGGGCTAATCCTATCGGCAGCCGGTCTGGCTAAACTGTATAGCTATCTGTCATTGGTCAGGGTTCATTGCCAACATTCACTGGACTGCCAGCGCGTTTTCCCCGGAGAGTGTGTCGAAGTAAACATGCGTGTCGTAAACTATAAGCCGCTGCCACTACCCTGGCTGAAAGTAGATAGCAAGATACCAGCCGGGCTTACTTCGGAAACTTCCCCGGAGCAGGACGGGACGCTCAGCAAAGTGATTGCACTTCTCTGGTACGCCCGAGCCAGCTGGCAACACAAGCTGGTCTGCCCGAGACGGGGGTATTACCTCCTGGGGCCGATCAGAATTACGTCCGGGGACATCTTCGGCTTCTACCGACGTACCCGCTTGAAGAAGGTGAGCGACTCTATCATTGTCTATCCCCGGATTTTCGCTATCAACGAAAGGGTAATACCATCCCGGTATCCTTTAGGAGAAAGCAGAGCCGCACAGCACATTTTCCGGGACCCGAGCCGGGTGATCGGGATACGCGACTATACTCCCCAAGATAGCCCCCGCTATATTCACTGGAAGGCAACCGCCATCCATCAGAAACTACAGGTGAAGGTTTTCGAACCGACGACCAATCCAAAATTAGCCCTGATCCTTGACCTGGAAAGCTTTGGTTACGACGGAGTCGGTAATGAACGCACCGGTTCACCATCCGGCAAAACCGATGAATTATTTGAAACAGCTCTCAGTACCGCCGCTTCGCTGGTTAAACATTTTATCGAGCACAAAAGCGCCGTAGGCCTATTTGTCAACACCCGTCTTGCCGACTCGGGCCGACCGGCGGTAATTCCCCCCGGCAGCGGAACCGGTCATCTGGTAAGCATCCTGGAGGCGTTAGCTAAAGTCACCCCGCTCTCCAGCGGCCTCCTCACCGAACTGATACAAGGCGAGCGAAAACATCTACCATGGGGCACCACGCTCATCTTCGTACTATCCCAACCAACCGCCTCCGCATCCAGGCTGCTCTCTTCTTCTAACAAAAGAGGGCACAAGTCAGTTACTATTTTCACGGGCGACCATGATTGGCAAGAGAACGATACGCCAAATCAAAGTGAAGCCGTCGGGGTAACCGCAAAAGAGGAGATCCGATGAAAGCAGGCTGGCCTCGAATTGCGCTATATATCGCCATAATCGGCATGGAGAGTTGCTGGCTCTTTGCCATCCTGTCGCTGGTAAACGGGCTGGTTTTGCAGGGACAATTGTCCATTATTGGTCTTTTGGCTCTTTATCCCATCGCCTTCGGTATCAATAAGACAGTCGCGCAGTTCAAGCTAGCCAAGGTCTACCTTAATCTCATTAGCTGGTCTATCTGGGCCGGCGCTATGCTGTTACTGGTTAAGCTTCAGATCTACGACAGCCTGTCATTATGGAACCAGAGCTGGCTAAAGGAAATTCCCGCAGCACTAAAGCAGGCACCATATGACTTTCGGCCCGAGGTCCTGTTGTTTATCGGAAGCATCGTCATCTGGTGGCTCGGTCAGCGGTTGGTCAATCTCAAGGCCGATTTTCCCAATCTTGTCGTCGAATTCCAGTTCGGCATGCCGGTATTAATCGTCACCTTCATTATCGGCTCATATTTCACAGGCGTACTGGAACACGCAGTACTTATTGCGGTTGCCTTTTTTGCCTTCGCTTTATCAGGATTGTCCATCGGCCACGCCCAGCAGACAGACGGTTCGATTTCACAGATATATCGGGGCCGCTGGTTGGGTATTCTCATTACCGGCATCAGCCTGGTCATTGTGCTAGGCGTACTCAGCGGCTCTACAGTCAACCCTGATTTCTTCGAGCGTATCCTTAACACAGCCAAATGGGCCTGGGAGGTTGCGAAAAGAGCATTAATATGGGCGGCCAGTTTGCTACCGACCTCCCCTCCCACGGAAATACCCGCCGCAGGCGAGATGCCCGGAGAAATCATCCGGGAACCGGCCGGGTCAGGGATATTCGGTATGCCCCAGTGGATAAGAAGCATCGTCAAGTTTGCGCTGTTTATTAACATCGCTTTTTGGTGCATCTTTGCCTTATGGCGAGCATCCGGACAGATGCTCAACTGGCTAAACCAGCGGTTGGCCGGTATGGCAGGGATAAAGACGGAATCGCTGTCCGGGGCATTTAAGTCCGATGTAACCAGGCTGGTAAAGCGCATCCTGACCAGATTCCTGATCTTCTTATTACAACGTCTGGGGAGAAAAACCAGGGCCTTGTCACCGGAGCTAGCCTCAATTCAGCAGATTTATCGCCAGATGGTACGCTGGGCAACTGCCAGAGGGTGCCCCCGCTATCCGACGCAGACTGCGTATGAATACCAGATCAGTCTGGTTAACCTGCTTCCTGATTTCCATGAGGAATTCAGTCTTATTACCAGGCAGTTTGTTGGTGTCCGCTACGGTGGCTTAACGCCCGGTAAAGACGAGTTACTTAATCTAAAACAAAGCTGGCAAAGAATACGAAAAGTACGACGGGGTCACCCGAGTTAGTTTAGCACCTATGTTATAAAGGAGGAACAATTTATTATGGGGGAGTTTGTTCAGCAACTGAACCGGATAGCGACATTCGCCGAGCGATTTATGGAAAATGTCGGTAAGGTAATCGTGGGGAGGAAGGATGCCGTAGAGCTCATTCTGGTAGCTCTACTTTGCGAGGGACACGTCTTAATTGAGGATGTTCCCGGCACAGGTAAGACGATGCTGGCTAAAACAACCGCCCGGTCAATCAACTGTAATTTCCAGAGAATTCAGTGCACCCCCGACCTACTCCCATCGGATATCACAGGTATTCATTACTTCAGCCAGAAGACATCCGAGTTCGAATTTCGCCCCGGGCCGATAATGGCTAACATCGTACTGGCCGACGAGATAAACCGGGCTACACCCCGCACTCAGTCAAGCCTCCTGGAATGTATGCAGGAGCAGCAGGTTACCGTCGACCTCGAAACAATACCGCTACCGCGTCCTTTCCTGCTGATTGCCACCCAAAATCCCGTAGAACTGGAAGGAACTTTCCCTCTGCCTGAAGCACAACTGGACAGGTTCCTGATGAAAATCACCATGGGATATCCCGGCGAAGACGAGGAGGACACCATTCTAAGACGGTTTCATCAGGAGAATCCCCTGGCGAGTCTTTCCAGTGTTATCGAGGCCGAAGAATTGCTGGTATTACAGAAACTGTCTCGCCAGGCATATGTGGAAGAATCGGTACGGAGATATCTCCTCGCTATTATCAGGGCCACCCGCGAACATAAGAGTATTGAACTGGGGGCCAGCCCGAGAGCTTCGCTGAGCCTCGATCTGGCTTCCAGAGTGCTGGCCGCCGTGAGGGGTCGTAGCTACGTTATCCCGGATGACGTCAAGTATCTCGCTCCCCCTATCCTGGGACATCGCCTGATCGCGAAACCCGAAGCCAAGCTACGAAAACACTCGACGGAAGCCGTGCTGGAAGAGATCCTCGCGCAGATACCCGTTCCTGTCGAGCAATAGATGATAAACGGCGGGAAGTAACTGTTAATCTTTCTCCTCAAGGGTCCCCCTTCCCGGGAAGGGGGACCCTTGAGTCAGGACAAGCCACCGGGTTAGACCTTTTTGACGGGCTGCTGGAGTTCGGTCAAGTAGTCGACCGGATCCTGGGTATCGTTGGGACCGGTGAGATAGACCTCGCGGTCCGGCCCGGCCAGCTCGTAGCCGTTAGCCTCGCACCAGGCCATCATCGCCTGGTAGGCCTCATGGAGTTTCTCGTATGGGCCGCGGTGAATCATCGAGGCCACCTTAGCCTCGGCGGGAAGGTCACGCACCTTAATGGGATCGGGCAACGGTATGGTGGTGCTGATAGGAATAGCCACTTCTATATCGACATCCTTCTCACGGTATTCCATATCATGGTAGATGGCCAGCGGCGGTCCGGTGATGATTGACATATGCTTTTCAAAAACGGGGCATATCTTATCCCAGAGTATAGGAATATCGCCGTACGTGGGCACGGTGCCCCTGACCGAGGCAACCTTCATCGAAGGCAGTTCTTTGATTACCACCTGGTATTCCGGCATTTTACCCTCCTTTTCAATTTGATTAAGCAACTTCTCCACCTGCTCCAGCCGCCGCTGCTCCTCGCTCAAGCGTTGCTGCAGCTCCGCCTTCTTCAGGATAAAGAGGTCTCGCATCTGCCGGGGCGTCAGACTGTTGTTGATAAGCGTGCCTACCTCATCCAACGAGAGCCCCAGGTTTTTCAGGGAAACGATGTAGTTTAGCCGGGGCAGCTGATCCGCCGAGTAATAGCGATAGCCGGTGAAGCGGTCCACCTTAACCGGTTTCAGCAAACCGATTTCATCGTAATAATGCAGGGTCTTCACCGTAACGAAGCTCAGGCGTGAGAAATCACCGATCTTGAACATGACACCCCTTTCTCCCTATTTTGAAGATCTTCGATAGCAGTATAAAACCTCCGGTTAGCGGAGAGTCAAGAGGTAGCTTAAATCATGTTCCTAGTGAGCATAACTCGAAAAAACTGCAGGCAAAAAATTGAAAACACCGGTTCGTGCAAAGAGGTAACCGGGTAGTCAACACTCCCGATAACATGCTATATTAGAAACCCGAAAGGATTCTAATATGCCCGCAGTTGAAGTCAGTCATGTGGTCAAGTCATACCGGGATAAGGTCGCCGTTGACGATCTGTCCTTCTTCGTATCCCGGAATGAGGTATTCGGCCTGATCGGCCCCAACGGCGCCGGCAAGACTACCACCATCAGGATGATGATGGACATTGTCAAGCCAGACTCGGGCACCGTGACAATTCTCGGCGAGAAGCTGAGTGAAGAAAGCAAACACCGGCTCGGCTACTTGCCTGAGGAAAGGGGACTGTACCGGAAGATGACGGTAATGGACTCCATCGTCTATCTGGCCTCGCTCAAGGGTATGGATGGACACCTGGCCGAACAGAGAGCTAACGAACTGCTCAGCGAGACAGAGATGATTTCTCACAGCAAAAAGAGGATCGAGGAGCTGAGCAAAGGCATGGGACAGATTATCCAGTTCATCATCACTATCATCCATAACCCGGAACTGATCGTCATGGATGAACCCTTTAGCGGCCTCGACCCGGTCAACACCGAAATATTAAAAAAGATGCTGATTAACCTGAGGAGTCAGGGCAAAGCCATAATTCTGAGCACGCATCAGATGAATCAGGTTGAAGAACTCTGTGACCGCATATTGATGATAGACGGCGGCCATGCTGTTCTTTACGGCGGGCTCTCGGAAATCAAAGCAAAGTATCGAAGTAACTCGGTCATTATCGATTTCGACGGTGAGCTAGTACAGATAGCGGGAGTAATCGAAAAGCGCACCAACAAAAACTATGTTGAGCTTGTCCTTGAAGAAAATACCACCCCCGGGCAGGTGCTGGAACGATTAGTAAGCGCCGGTATTGTCATCAACCGATTCGAGGTTGCCACCCCTTCGCTGAATGAGATTTTCGTAAAGGTAGCTGGTAAAAACCATGAATAGGGTTCTTCTGATATTCAAGCATGAGTTCCGGCAAACGGTAGGGAGGACCGGCTTCATTATCCTGACCATCGTCCCGCCCCTGATCGCTCTCCTCGCCATCGGGGTCTCCCATACCATATCAGGGATAAGCGAGCCGCCGGCAGAAGTGACCGGAATCGGCTATGTTGATGAAGCCGGTGGATTTGAGCAGTTTACCACACAGGGAAATCTGAACTTTGTCTCATTCGACACTACGGAAGCCGCCACCCAGGCTTTGGTCAACAAAGATATCGAGGAATATTTCGTGATTCCCGAGGACTTCGTCTCGACGGGACTGATCAGACGTTACACCACGCAAAGAGAGCTTACGCCACCGGCAGCCACCACTGCCGCGATTAAGAATTTCATCTCCAGCAACCTTCTGGCTGGGAAGGTACCCGAGACTACGGTCACCAGGGTCGAAGAACCGCTGCACCTGGTTACTATCACGCTTACGGCAACAGGTGCTGTGGCTCCCGAGCAAGGCGGACCGGGTAACCTTGTCATTCCCATCATCGTCGGCGTTATGTTAGCGGTATCTCTTACCTTCTCCTCTGCCTACTTGTTGCAGGGGCTGGCTACCGAGAAAGAAAACCGCCTCATGGAAATACTATTATCATCGGTATCGACCCGGCAATTGGTCACAGGGAAGGTAATGGGAATCGGTAGTGCCGGTCTGATACAGGTAGCTATCTGGGTAGCCACGGTACCACCCCTGCTAAGGCTGGCCTCCTCATCACTCGGTGGCTTTATCAGTATGATACAGATACCACCCGGGCTTATCAGTCTGGCCATATTGTATTTCGTCCTGGGCTATTTGTTGTTCGCTGTCCTTTCGGTCGGCATCGCCGCCGTCAGCACCAGTGTGCGGGAGGGGCAGACACTCGCCTCGATATTCACACTCTGGGTAATTGCTCCTTTCTGGATCATATCTGTAATAATGCTGGTCCCGAGTAGCCCGGCCTGGGTCGTTCTCAGCATCTTCCCCTTCTCGGCGCCGGTGATGGTAATACTGAGGCTTGGCCTGACCGGTGTTCCGACATGGCAACTTGCTGCCAGCATCGCGGTGCTGGTCCTGTGCATCATCGGGGGGCTCATGCTGGCAGCGAAGCTGTTAAGGACCTACGTACTGATGTACGGCAAGAGGCCAGGCTTCGGGGAGATTATGCGGAACCTCAGGAGCGGCTAGCCCGGAGAGACAGATAGCACTCCATGTTTGATCAAAGAGACTCTCCCAAATACCGAGCCTGAAAATAATCCGGCCTCTATCTGGCCACGTACCCACCGTCTACGACATACTCCGATCCGGTAACCCATCTGGACTCATCGGAAGCAAGATACAAACTCGCGTAGGCAATATCAATCGGTTCGCCGATATGACCCAGCGGCGTCGCTTCGGTAAACAGCTTGTTGTACTGGTTGAACGATATCCCGTAGTCTTTAGCCTCTTTGTCGGTAAGCTCGGTGTGGATGAGACCGGGATGCACGGAATTGACCCGGATCTTGTATCCGGCCTCAGCACAGGATAGGGCCACCGATTTGGTCATTGCCCTCACCGCCCCTTTAGAGGCACAATAGGCAGGCAACCCGGCTTCACCTATTATGGCATCGATAGACGATATATTCACTATTGAGCACGGTTCCCCGTTCTTCTTCATAACCTCAATGCCATATTTACAGCCTAAGAAAACCCCGGTCGCATTGATATTCATTATCCAGTTCCATTCATCGAGGGAGGTCTCTTCTATCGTTTTCGCCAGTGAAACACCGGCATTGTTCACCAGGACATTAAGCTTGCCATATTTTTTGACAACCTCACCGAGCACCTTTTTCCAGTCATCCTCGCTGGTGGTATCGAGTATGAGAAAGATAGCCTCTCCGCCTTGCTTTTTGATACTCTCCGCTAGCGCTGTTCCCTCATCTACCTTCTTCCTGGTAGTAACTACGACCTTAGCCCCCTCCTTAGCAAACAACTCAGAATGCCCACCGCCTATGCCGCAAGCACCTCCGGTGATCAGGGCTACTTTACCATCCAATCTCCCCATCTTTTGTAGTACCTCCTTATGTTAATTAATATTAAAGAACTAACTCAGAAATCGTTTTATATTTAGACTCTCCATGGTTTCTGAGTTAAACCAGGGGTGACCAAGAGCACCTTCTTGCTGCTGTCATCAGTCATCCTATCCTGCACCTCATCTAGAATATCAACGGAAGGCATCAAATTTCAACAGCCGGTCTCAGAGACAGTTATATCAGACAAGCCAGGCTACCTCACAGCTTACTGCTATGCTCACCTAATGGTCGAATAATACTATACAACTCGCCATTTTTTTAAACCAGAGACCAATAAATAGAATGAGTATCGTTGGACATGGAGGGGCTAAATAATTCCGAGAAATGTTTGATACTCAATTGTGGAATAATAGGGAAAAATTTGCATAATATAAACTACTGTGTGAGAGCCCTCTTTTTCAGTATTGTGAATGAGGAGTGGTTGAAGTGACAGGAAGTCGGAACGAGATCTGAGGATATAGCCTGGATAGCGGAGACAGCAAAGGCGTTTGAGCAAGAACCGATCAGACTAGAACTCATAGAAGAAGCGCTGTTTTCTTAAAGGAATTGACTGAGATGGAACAAAGCAGTAGGATATGGCTGTATCTAGTTTTCACTATTTCACGATACTTCGGGAGATCATAATGCGTCGGACGTTCGATAAATTCGCTTTCTTGCCTGACAATCCTCGGAATCTTAGGATTCTCAAAATTGTTGTCGCCGTCTCTCCGGCCCTGTTCGTTCTGCTTTTTGAGTTATTTAGACCATCAATACTCGAAGGGACTCGCTCCGCGATTGCATCCAGCCTATTTTTTACTCCAGTCGTAATCTTTGCTGTCTTCTTCTACATGGTTGTCTTCAGTCTCATTAAGAGGATTCAAGAGGAGAACCTACAACGCAACCGGGAACTGGGTATTATTAATGAGATCGCTTTGACGGTAAACGCATCCTTAGACCTGAACGTATTGCTGCCACGCACGATGGAGAAGCTAATTCAAGTGACCGAGGCTGATTCTGGCGAGTTGTTTTTAATTAATGAAAGAAGCCGTGAATTGTCGTACGAATTCTCTGTTGGGATTTCCGCAGAGGCATCCAAACCATACTCAAGTTCATTAGCGAATAATGATGGACTGATCCATGAAGCAGCAAGATCGAATGAACCAATGATAATACAGGATATGGGGAATTACGATAGTGTGGTTACCCCAGCCCTATCGGTTTCCGGATTCCGCTCTGTGGCCGTAGTACCACTAAAGTCGAGAAGCGGTATCGTGGGCGTTTTGTGCATTCTTAGTCTCAAACCCAACCACTTCAAATTGGATGAGGCCGGTCTCTTCGCTAATATTGGTAGTCAAATAGCGGTGGCCATAGAGAACGCTCGCCTCTACGAAAAAGTACAAGGGATAGTCATTGTAGAGGAGAGGGAACGAATTGCGAAGGAACTCCATGATGGGTTAGCACAGGTGCTAGGTTATGTAATTACCAAGAGTGAAGCAACGAGGCAAATTCTTAGCAAAATGACTATGGCAACTGACTATTTGGTTGAACTAGAGAAAGTCGCTCAGGATGTATATACCGACACGAGAGAGGATATTCTTGGTCTTCGAACCGCTGTTTCGGGCGACCGGGATTTGGTATCCGCACTCAGGGAGTATTTGACTCGCTTCAGCCAGATGCATGGTATCAGGACCGTGTTGGAGGTAGATGGCCAGACTATACCCCATCTATCTCCACAAGTCGAATTACAGACCATCCGCATCGTCCAGGAGGCATTGTCTAACATTAGAAAACACGCTGAACCTACCCGTGCGTTGGTGAGGTTGACGGCAAGCGATAACAATGTCACATTACTAATCGAAGACGACGGGAAGGGTTTCGACGTCAACGAACTTGGACATAGCGACTGCGCGAAATTCGGAATTCGGACAATCAAAGAAAGGGCTGAGAGCATACACAGCAGGCTGGATATCGAATCTAAGCCCGGAAACGGAACTAAGGTAACGCTAAGCATACCACTAAATCTTCCTTAGCCATTATCGGAAGGGTTAGTTTATTGAGGGTACTAATAGTTGACGATCATGCTCTGTTCAGAAGCGGACTAGCCAGTCTCCTGACCGCAAATGATATCGAGGTTGTTGGAGAGGCCAGTAACGGTCTGGAAGCCGTAGAAAAGACCCGCCAACTCAGGCCGGACATAGTACTGATGGATGTCAAAATGGCTGACTTTAATGGCATCCAAGCCACACAGCTCATCAAGGCAGAAATGCCACAGACAAAAATTGTCATGGTTACGGCTTTTGAAGATGACGATGACTTGTTTGAAGCAATGAAAGGCGGCGCCGTTGGTTACATCCTCAAGAACATAGAAGCTGAAAAGTTCGTCAAATTTCTCTCGAATATCATGGAGGGTGATGTAGCAGTGTCACCATGGGTCGCTGATAAAATAGTCAAAGAGGCATTCCGCCAAAACGGAAGACTTAGATCATCACAGCCTGCCAATGATCTTACCAACCTTACTAACAAAGAAGCCGAGGTTCTCAAACTAGTTGCTACTGGAGCGACAAACAAGGAGATCGCTTCATCTCTTAATATTTCAGAAAACACGGTGAAATATCACCTGCGTAACATTATGGAAAAACTCCACGTCAGGAATCGCGCTCAAATGGTAGCGCGTGCAGTAACCAGAGGCATAGTCCCGGGCAGCGCTGGCGGAAAAACTGACTAAACTTCATCACAAAAAAAGACATCCAAAAGGGTGGCTCTATAGCCACCCTTTTTTGTAGTAAGAAAACCACCCGGATGCATATTGTTCAGCCCATAGGAATAACAGAAAATAGACTGTGAGAGAACCGACAAGATTATTTCCCAACTTGGTGTCGCGTGATTTCCGTGCGGAGTGGCGTCTGCGTGGATTGAGCTAATAAATGAGAGTAACAAGCCCAGCTAAAAGTAACTAGTAGTGTAGAGACAAATAAATAGGAGTGCTTTGCACCATAAATAATAAACCATAACTAATCGGAAGAAGAGGGTTATGATGGAGACTAGAGTGATAGATTGCAGTGAAAATTTATTGCATGTCATAGAATCTGTTGCACCATCGCTAAAACATACCTTTGGTGTGAAGAGGCGTAATAATACTTTCTTTATCAATACTTCTCATCCTAAGGACTCAACCTCTTCTCCTGCTAAGATTAAGCCAAGACCGTCCGCTCTCTTTGGTTATGTTGACTTAGATTAAGAAGATCTGTTTTTGGCTAAAACGGTTTACCATGTTTAAGAGAGATGGTTTGTTAGTTGTGGAACGGGGGTAGCAATGGCCTATATGTATCCTGGCTACCGACATTATAGATAAACTGGAAAGGCTACCCGAAGGTCATAGAATCGCATAATAAATGAGCAAAGGGAGGTATCGCTAGAGATGAAAGTAGCTGTCATAGGAATAGGGCAATGTGGCTGCAATATTGCTGATGAGTTCTATAGCCTTAACCAATATGCAAAATCCCTACTTGGCAGGAGGCTGGAGATAGTAACCGACACGCTGGCTGTTAATACCGACTCGAGTGACCTCAGAGGTTTCAAGCATATCCCGGGGAGGAACAGGATACTGGTGGGGGCTGGTAGAACCTTTGGACACGGGGTTGGCAAAATTAATACCGAATCCGCCAGAATATTTGCTGATGAGCGTGCAGTACTGGCAGGAGAAATTTCTAGATCGAAAAAATTTTACGAGACGGATGCGATAGTGGTTATAGGTAGCGCCGCAGGGGGTACAGGCTCCGGTGGTATCGGACAGACCGTGAAGGTTCTTAAGGAAAGACTGAATCGTCGTGTGAGTCGTAGTGTTATTGCTATAGTTGTTTTACCCTTTGCATATGAAGAGAGTGGAGTAGCATCTTATACTCTAACTAATACCGCCACTTGCCTGACTACAGTGGATAGCTACGCCGATGTTACCTTTATCCTTGATAACGAGAAATTCAGCAAGGGTGCATCGGTCAGTATGGCTGAATCATATCAAGACATTAACCAAAAGATGGTCAGAAACTTCTACGACCTGTTTTGTGGTGGTGAGGAGAAAGGAGGCAAATACATAGGTGCCAAGGTGGCCGATGCCGGAGACATTGTGGCTTCCCTGACTGGTATATCTGTTATTGGTAGAGGTGAAGTGTCTCTGCCGGCTTTCCGCTTTAAAAAATATTCCTTAGATGAGGGAATACGCAAAGCAACCTCAATATCCACAGCTTTGAGTGAGGCACTCTGTAACTTGTCTACCAATATCAACCTGGAGGATGCCCGGAGGCTAATGGCTATACTTTGTGCCCCGAAGGAATACATAACCCAGTCAGCCCTTCAAGAGATCTATCAGACCCTCCTGGATATTGCTCCTAAGGCAGAGATTAGGATTGGGGACTATCCTAGGAGACGAGGAGAAGTCTCCATTACTATTGTTGCCTCAGAGTTGGTTAGTATACCCAGGGTGGAAAGATTATACGAAGGTGCAAAGAAAACATTTGAAGCTCAGCAGGTAATTGCGGGACAGACGATAAATCTGGTCAACGAACTGAGAGAAAAGGCGAAGGATATACCTAGATTAGCCTAGGTTATTCTAGGGAAGAGAACCGTGGCGCAGATTTAAAGTTTTATGTTGTAGTATAGCCACTGATTCGAGCTATAGGCCAGGTTATGTTGTTCAACGCATAGGAATAACAGAAAATAGACTGTGAGAGAACCGACGAGAACATTTTTGGGAGTTCTTTGATCAGGAGATAGCGAATGAAAGAAGAGTTCTTGGAACCTAAGTTATATAGTCAAGCCCCATCTGTATGTCTAAAACCTGGATGTGGTGGTAGAGTATTCATTCCTCATGAAGACGGCTGGCAATGCTTCAATTGCATGAAGATTATCTACAAGGCTAACGATAAGGTGAAAAAGAATGTTGCTATCAAACGCTATAGTCATAACAACCAGGAAGTAGATATGAGATTGAAGAATATAGTTAAACGTATGCTTTCCCCGGAATATAGACGTTCTTGTCAAATAGTGAGATGTATTGACAAAGGTTATAGCCACCAAGAAGCTTTAGCCAAGGTAGGAGCAATAGAAATCTAGGGTAAAGATGGTTTGTTAAGTAACCATTGATAGCCTAATTGATAAAAGGGGCAGGATTATTAATCTCGGGAGAAAATACGAAAGGAGGTAATACATGCAAGCATATTGTATGAAATGCCGATCGAAGAAGGAAATGAAGGATCCCAAGAGCATTACCATGAAGAATGGTAAACCTGCTGCCCAAGGGATTTGTCCTAGTTGCGGCACCAAGATGTTTAGAATTGGTAAGTAATAGCTTACTTAGAAAATTTGATAATAGAGCTGGATATCTGATGGGATATCCAGCTCTATTTGTGTCCATCACACGAAATAAGCAAATGTATTTCTTACATATGTAATAAGAGTCCCATTCATTTTGTTGAAAATGCTAACATATCCCTTGGACTATCTTGAATTATGTGGATTGAGCCAAACAAGCATATAACGAGCGTCGATGATATGTTCCGCTATGCATCTACTATTAATGGTTATCAGTATGCCAAAGACAAATGGAACATCGATTGCTCAGACTTAGTTAATAGTCGTCTTGATGAGTATTTTAAGACAGGAAAATGGCGAGGATCATTTGAAGAGCAAGGTGCTGCCTGTTCTTTGAGCAGAGAAGATACCACCATTTTTAAGAATATCCTACTGGCAGAAACCTGAAGTCTATTCAGGAACTTAACCACACCATTATAAAACTATGGAAATAGAGCCCTGATATTCAGGGAACTGCGGAGACAAACGGTCGTACTTAAATCATAGTGGTGGGGAATCTGACTAAGTATTATTGGATTTATGGATTATGCGGTATGCCTTTTTCATGGTTAACGCAAAGGTCTTCCTGCGCCAGAAGCTTCTCCAAGCGGGTATGCAACTCTTTATACATGGCGACAGCTCTACGTCCTTCATCGATCAGCGTAGCGTGTCCCCCCCCCTGCTCCCGCCGACAATCTTCTCGACCAAAGGCGAAGGAGCCAACCGGTTCATCGATGCTATCCATAGCCAGGCGTTGCGATAGGTCAGTCCCATGGAGCGGGCGGCGGCGGCAATTGACCCCATCTCGTTCAACCGTTCCAGAAGTATCACCCTACCCCAACCCAAGTACAGTTCACCGTCTTTCTCCACCCAGATACGGCCTCTTGTATGATAGCCCTCATCCGGGTGCCGAGATGGTTTCTTTCCCGGCCTGGCTGTCTTCGGCCTGTCCATACGTTCGTCCCCGAAACAAAATATGTCAAGCGGTGAGTTCATAGTCGTTGACACATGCTAATTGAATTAGTATAATATATCGGTTTTGCGAAAAGGTGCAATAACTATGAGTTGCATTAAGACAATTAGGGAAAAAGGCCTAAAGCTAACGCTCCAGCGACAGCTGATTGTTGACGCTATCCACAGTACGCAGGAGCACCTAACTTCCGATCAAATCATAGCCCATGTCCAGGACAGAACGCCCGGCATCAACAAATCAACCGTCTACAGAACCCTGCAGCTTCTAGAAGAAGCGGGATGTATATACAAAAGCGAATTAGGCGGGCAGTTCATCTATCACCACAATGAAGAAGGGCATCACCATCACCTGATCTGCAGTAAATGCGGCAGGACCATAGATTGTAAAGACGAAATCTTCCGGCAATTTGAAAAAACAATCGAAGATAGATATGGCTTCCAGGCTACCTTCAATCATATGGTTATTAACGGGCTGTGTACAAAATGTAAGAGGCTGAGTTAAGCACCCATATATTTTTTACACACTATTGCATATATATGCAAAAAGTATCGGTTGCAAAACAAGCATCACTACAAACCCGACGGTAATAATAAAATAACAACAGGAGGTTCTAGTGAAGAAAAGGTTCCCTATCCCCGTTATTGCTCTTTCCATCCTGGCAGTCGCCCTGGCGGGCTGCGCCGGTGGTAGTGCAACTGGAAAACTGCAATTTTATGCCAATGGTGAAGATTTCGTACGCCAGGGATTCGTATCCAAAGACGGGTGGAGCATCAGTTTCGACCATGTTTATATCACCCTATCCGATATTGCCGCTTATCAAACCGAGCCGCCATACGATCCCTCTTCAGGTACAGACATCGATGCCAAAACGGAGATTGCCCTTGATGGAGTATACACCATAGATCTGGCAGAGGGTGGTGAGGATGCGCCGCCAATAATGCTGGCTGAGGTCTCAGACGCGCCCGTAGGTCACTACAATGCCATATCCTGGGAGATGTCGCAGGCAAGTTCCGGGCCGGCGGCTGGACACTCCCTGGTTATGATTGGTACCGCTGAGAAAGACGGGCAGAGCATAGACTTTACGATCAATATAGACGAAGAGTGTGAGTATCTGTGTGGCGAGTATGTTGGCGATGTACGCAAAGGTATTCTAGAGGAAGGTAATACTGCTGAACTGGAAATGACCTTCCACTTCGATCACATTTTCGGTGACGGTGAATTGCCACAAGATGACGAGCTTAACCTCGCTGCGGTGGGCTTTCAGCCTTTCGCGGACGGTGCCGATGCAGCGGGTGTCATTAATATGACCGATATGCACCTGGGCCATGTCGGAGAGGGACACTGCCACTGCGCTTGTGAATAATTTAGCACAGGGAGGGACTTCTCCGATTTCAGTAGAGGCCTCTCCCTGCCCAAGGAGAACAATTATATCGTGTTTATCATAAAGCTAAAGTGGCAAAGTATCATAGCTGCCATCGCCATCACTATGGCTTGTCTGTTCATGCCAATGGAGGTCCATGCCCACGGAGTTAATATTAACTACACCAGTAATGTAGAGATTGAGATTATTGCTACCTACGATTCCGGGATCCCGATGGCAGGTGCTCAAGTAGCCGTTTATGCTCCGGACGATCCGACCACCCCCTGGTTGACCGGCAGCTGCGACGAGGAAGGGAGATTCAGCTTCGCTCCCGATACCGCTCGACCGGGTATCTGGGATGTACAGGTACGACTCGCCGGGCATGGCGGGATTATACACATTCCTGTCGGCGGAGATACGACGACGGCCGATGGTCAAGTTGGCTTTAGTCATCTCCAGATCGGAATCATGTCGGCTTGCGTTATCTGGGGAAGCACAGGTACTGCTCTCTATTTCTCAAAAAGGAGAAAAACCTGATGCATATCCCTGACGGAATCCTCCCCTTATCGGTAACCGGAAGCGGGTATGCTGCTACCACATTAACCACCTGGTACTCTATCCGCAAGATAAGGCAGAAAGAAGACCCCCGGCAAGATATTCCTAAAGCCTCGCTCTTAACAGCAGCCTTCTTCATCGCATCGTGGATACATATCCCCGTGCCGCCAACCAGTGTTCATCTTGTCTTGAACGGACTCCTGGGAGCCCTCCTGGGTTATTATGCTTTCCCGGCTATTCTCATCGGGTTATTCTTTCAGGCAATAATGTTCGGTCACGGCGGACTAACTACCCTCGGGGTTAATGCCATGATAATGGGATTACCGGCATTAATCGCCCATCATATATTCCGACTCAGAAAATGGCGTAATAGTGACGGTCAGAAAAAAACCGGGGCTTTTGGATTTCTATCCGGCGTGGTGGCCACGGGGATATCGGTAGCCATGTTTGTCATTATTCTACTTACCAATCTGCCTGCAGAGATAAATATCGTCAGCGAGCGGACGGCCGTATATGCTCTTGCCATCGCTCATATACCGGTAATCTTTATCGAAGGC
This sequence comes from Dehalococcoidales bacterium, assembly GCA_028716225.1. NCBI lineage: Bacteria > Bacillati > Chloroflexota > Dehalococcoidia > Dehalococcoidales > Dehalococcoidales bacterium. The sequence continues at coordinate 124,978 of JAQUQE010000005.1, forward strand.
ACCATTACAGCGCTGGTAACCGTGTTTATAAGAAAAGTACGGCCGGGAATACTGGATGGCGTATGAACTTAGGAATAGATGAGTACACCGATCTGGATTCTCCGTTCCACCGCTGGGATCCCAGATATAAGATTGTCGGGCTGATTACTCTGGTCTTTGCCTTCTCTTTCATCCGCGATCTTCGTATGCTACTGGCTGTAGCCGTTGCTACCATAACTATCTACGGAATATCGCGTCTCCCGGCAGGCTATATCGCCAAGCGGTTTCGTTACCCTTCCTTTTTCCTGTTGGCAATAGTACTAAGCTTACCCTTTCTCTCCGGTGAGCACGTCTTAATGAGTTTAGGCCCGATCGCGCTGCGCCAGGAAGGTCTACTCGCTACGATTCTGATAGCCACCAGATTTTCCTGTATCCTGATCGTCGGCATGATACTCCTCGGTACAACACCTCTGCTTACCAATATCAAGGCGGTGAGGACCATCGGCCTACCGGATATTATGGCGGACATGGCACTTCTTGCTTTTCGCTATCTTCAAGAGATCGGCAGGGATCTCAGAAATATGCAGACTTCAATGAGGCTCCGCGGCTTTAGAGATCGGCGTTTCAGTCCCAGAGGACTGAAAACACTGGCCTGGTTGAGCGGCAGTCTGCTGATTTACAGTTACGAGCGCTCTGAATCCATATATAAAGCAATGGTACTTCGCGGCTATGGGCAGGCACCGCCTCGCCAAAGCGAGTTTCAGGCTAATAAAAAAGATGCCCTGATTTTGGTAGCGATCATTCTGGCAGCCGCTGGCTTTATCATCGGAGATCTTATGCTTGGACACAGCACCTCTACCTTGCTACAATGATTAGAAAAGAGACGTTCCAAGAAGAGATGACAGCTATCCATAATTTCGAGCCGGTTCTAAGCGTATCCGGGCTATGCTTCTCATATCCCGACAAGCCTGCTGTTCTAAATAATATTAGCCTTGAGGTAGCGGCAGGAGAAAAGGTGGGTATAATCGGCCCCAACGGCGCCGGAAAGACGACTTTCTTTTTGGCAATCTCGGGTGTCTTGAAACCCACATCCGGTGCTATCAGGATAATGGACAAGCCGGTGATAAGCGGCAAGTTCAATCCGGAAGTCGCCCTCGTTTTCCAGAATCCCGATGACCAGCTTTTTTGCCCATCCGTATATGATGACGTTGCCTTCGGCCCTCAGAACATGGGACTGCCCAAGGAAGAGATCGAGGCCAGAGTTTCGCAAGCATTGTCAACAGTAGGAGGTGAAAAATTTGCCGACCGGCCGGCACATCACCTTTCCGAGGGGGAAAAACGGCTGGTAACAATAGCCGGGGTGTTAGCCATGCAACCGAAGCTTGTGATATATGACGAACCAAGTGCTAATCTGGACATACGCTCGCGCAGGCGCCTGATTCGACTCCTGCAATCGTCCCCGGAGACAATTTTAGTCGCCTCCCACGATCTCGAACTTACCCTGGAGGTTTGCGACAGGCTGGTACTAATGGACCGGGGTTTTATCATCGTCGACGGGGATCCGAAAGAGATTATGAACAATATTCAGTTAATGGAGGCTCACGGTCAGGAGAGGCCTCATTCACTCATTCCCCACCCAATACCTCACGAACTGTAATCCCGTTATTCATTTTTGATCACTTTGCCTGTAATTATCCTGAAGCCCCCATCCAGTTTCATCCCTTGACCGAGACCTCTTCAATTCCGGCTGCCCGGGATAGCCTAAAAAATCCATTCCACGCGGCTTGATTCGGGATTTCTACCGCCGATTGCTCACATCAATGTTTCCTTCTCATGACAAAAAAGACGGAGCTATTACCTTCAGGATTCTTCCTGAACATATCCAACTCCTCTTGAGCCTGCCGGATCTCCTCTAGAACCTTCGGGTTAACCAGCATATTTGTTTGGTATTCAGCAAGCAGTTTTTCGAGAGGAGCGAAGTATTCCCTCCGCCAGGTTCCTTCGCTTAGTAAGAAGTAGCCAAGCAGCTCGTAGCCGCAATCGGATATCTGTTCCAGTTTATCCTTGACGTTGCCTTGCTCATCGTGAATAACCATGGCACCACCCGGTTTAAGGAGCCGCTTCCACTCGCGAAGACCCCTCTCGAAACCAATGGTGTGTATCGCCCCTTCAGCCCAGATAATATCAAAACTCTCTTCCGGGAAATCTATATCAAACAGAGAGCAATTAAACGCCTTAACCTGTTTGCTGATTCCTGCCGCCGCAATTCTTCCGGCAAACTTATCCAGTGCATTTTGATCGATGTCAATGCCGATTACCTCTCCCTGACCCAACCTGGCCAGTTCCAGGGTCGGGATACCAGAACCGCAACCGATATCAAGAATTTTAGACTTATCCATCTCAGGCATCATAAGGAATGCCTTCTCGGTATATTTAAGGAGACGGCTCCTTATCTGGTCCTTCAATACGTCGAAAGGCTCATGGTTTCTCTCATTACCAGGTTTTTTAACCATAATTACACCTCGTCGCACATATCAACAGACATCATACACGATTCCGGTAAACAGGCAGGCCAAATCTACGATTCTTCAATACCAATCATAATATGTTCAAAAAATGAAGGCAAAGTTGAAAAGAAGGACGATAAACGTGCTATATGTATAAACGGATTCCCCTGCGTCTTGGTAAACGCCTTCTTCTGTTGGAAATTCATGGCAGTAATTCTCTGCCTACTACGTTCATAACTTAGGCTTAAACTGAATCATGTAGTTATATCCAAGATCGGTAAAACCGGTCTTCTCAAAACCGCCCGGTGTTGTTAGCGCCTCGATTTCCTCCGGCGACAAACGAGCTTGCCTCGGCGGGCCGAACGGTGCATCCTGCTTTTTACATTCGATAATGACCAGCCTCCCATCCGGTTTCAGGACGCGCCGGATTTCGCCAAGCAACTGACTCATAGCTTTTTTCACGTCCTGCGTGTGCAGCACAGTAGACATAAAACATATGTCAATGCAATGATCCGCTACCGGTAATGTGGCAGTAATGTCAGAAACTACACCGAAGATATTCTCAAATCCTTGAGAGTCGGCTTTTTTTATCAAGTCATTAACCATTTCCGCACATTTATCTATTGCATATACCGCCCCATTAAAACCGACGACTCCGGCAACATAAATTGCATAGTCCCCCGGACCGCAACCCAGATCCAGGAAAGAGTCGCCTCTTTTTAGCCCAATCTCGCCGAAGACAACCTCCGGGTCATGCATCCAGAAACTGCTGGGACCTCTTCCGTACCTGCCTTGCCCATGACTGAATACGTTCATGTTTTCTCCCGGGTTATTCATAGTAATTCCCCTCTGTATCCGTTAATTTTCTCCGCCCATAAAGACATGTATTACTTCCCGTCCCGGATTGTGAATATTAATATTGCTCACTCTATCCTCTTGATCAGATCATTTCATCTGTCAGTTATTGCAATAAGTTGCACTACATAGTAAGAAAAAACTGCCCGGGAGAACAACAGCTACTTGATATCAGGGATATTATCTACCTATTCCCAATGCAGCTTAGTGAATATCCCGGCAACGTCTCGCAACGAAATTGCCAGCCTTATCATGTCTTTGTCAGTCAGTACAGATAGCTTAGATTCCATGCGGCTTCTCATAATCGGGTCTAGCATTTTCAGATATTCTTTCCCTTTATGAGTCAGCTTAATATGGACCTTTCTTCTGTCCCTGGCATCCCCTTGTCTTTCTATCATGCCTAGCTTTATCAGTTTATCGGTCGAATGCGTCATCTGCGACCGGGATATTACAACTTCCTCGCTGATCTCACTCATGCTGAGAGGCCCGCTTTCACGCAGCATCTTCAGTATCATCAGATGGTGCGGCGCCATATCTTCGCCTGATTTCTCAATTGTCATCTTAAATACATCTCTGTGTATCTTCTTATGCATAATAGGCAACACACAGACGAGCAGTCCGAATATTTCGTTAAAATGCCTGCTTGACATGGTATGCTCCACAGCGATATGATTTATCTAATAAATATTTTATTTAATAAAGTATATTCTGTCAAGCCTGTTTCAACGCACAGTGATGAGGAATGTACAAATAACAAGCATCGTTACTTGAATTTCAGGTGATTAGCGTCGCTTCAATCCACGCTCCTGCATGGGGCGCAACTCAAGAGATTTCGAGTGAATGGCAAGCAGATCACAGTAGACTAAAAGCCACCATTACCTGTGGGACATGACAGTGGTCAAGAGGTAACCGAGGTTCTGCTATTGTACCCCTTGGTGGGCCAAACAGGACTTTTGCAAAACCAGTTGAAACCTTTTTTGAACTGTCGATAATCGCTGCTTCCTCTGTCAACCAGAGGAGCAGCAATGAACCCACATGCCCGATCTGATTTACGTTTCAGTGCGAAACTGATATTCTTCTTCACCAGATTATTCTACAATAAATCGCTCATTAACCGTAAGAATGCACGGCATTCCGGCTTTGATCAGCGTGCGCGGTACCTATCCGATGACGTAGTAAGTATCACCGCATGCTCGGCTAGTAACATCTTTGCCGTGAGTTTACCCTCCATACTAACTCCCACACAGACCTCTTGGGCCAAGAACCGATCGCCACCCGTAAAGCAGCCTAGAAGTTATGTCCCGCATAGCTAGCATGCAGTTTCTCGATAGGTAACTGCGTCAGAAAAACACTAAGGAGAAAGAGATATATGAGTGAAAAAACGCAAGACGATACAACGGTGAAGGAACGGATCATGGGGCTTCTGGATAAGGGCTATGTCCGCGGCCAGCTGATCCGGGACTTCGGGTTTGCTGAGCGGACCGTTGACAGTTCCATAAAGGATTACAAGGAGCAGCACCCCGAAGAGCCTAACGACACCAAGAAATCTGAGGATACTGATCCCAAATCGTTGGCCTTACCTGCTAAATTGGATATCAAGCAGGTAATCGTTCCCGAGTACTTGATCAAACACCTATCCTTCGTTAACGGTGACCAGCGCCAGACCTTTGTTGACGCCCTGCTTGTTTATGAATCGGCCCGGCGTTCAGTCATGGCCGATGTGGCGATTCTCCAGGGGCTGGCGGCGGCGCAGGCCGAAGTAACGGAAACCCAGCTCAAGGTCCTGCGCGAGGCGCAGAACGACAGCCGTCAGGTGGTGGAGGCGATATCGCAGGAAATGGCGACGGCCATTGCTCAGCGTGTTCAGGAAGTAACCCGTGAGGCTTCTCTGGCAGCCAGTCCTAACCCAACCGCCTCCATGATGGCGCAGACGATGCAGCCCTATCTTGCCCAGGCGCTCGGACGTCTCATGGGCATGTTTGGCGGTTTTGGACAACCGGTGGCATCTAAAACGGGAGCCCCAACACCACAGTTTGGGATCGCGCCACAAGGTCATCCGCCAGTTATCCCGGGTATTCAACAGGCAAGCGAAGAAGAGATTAAGGAGGTATTTAATGATTAATCAGCAATTCGGAAACCAGATGGAGTCCTTCAAGCAAATGGCACAGCAGAGTGGTGTCAGTGGTATAGCCTACATCGACTCTAACCCGGCAGAGGGCTTTCTCAGGATCAAGCTTACCGTAACGCCAGCGGCATCCCAGGTTCAAATGATTGGCAGCTTTGCCACTGTTTTGGCGCAGGTGAGCCAGATGTTCGGGCTGCAGGTGAAGATGCGTCAGAATGAAGACAAATAGTGGAGGAGCTAAGCTAAGATGGTACTACCGCTAAGACCAAGTCAGGGAGGCTTTCTGCGGCCGTTTGGCTGCGGCTGGTTCATACGGGAGTTCCTGCTCGGGCATGGGCCGGAGGACTCGGCTAAAATCGACCCTGAGGTGGGTGCTTGCCAGGAGGATATTTTCTACCAATACAAGCTGGCGCTGCACCGGGCCTATGCCGAGGATGCCGTGGCCTGGGAAAACGAGGAGAGGATCAACAAGGGTATGCCCATCTACACTCCCGAGGAGTACCAGGAGCTCTTCGATCACCTGCTGAGCCGGATACCTTACAAGCTGACCAAGTGCCGCTATCACAGCTTCCAGCGGTATTTCCACTGGCTCAAGCAGCTGGGGTGGGTGGAGCTAACCGGTAAAGAGGAAATCTCCTCAATCCAGGAGTATTGCGCCGAAGCACCGCCCCGGATATTCTATCGTCTCTCACGTAATGGTAAGAAGGCTCCTGACTATGAGTGGTCCAATCCTCAGCTAACCCTCTATCCGGAAAGGGGACGTGACTACTTCCGGGAAAAGAGACGGAACCACAGCTACTCACGGCGTAAGCCAACCAAGCCCAGAAAGACCTAAGCCGGCACAAGCCCACCCTTTACAGAAAGCCCCGCCGTATCGGCGGGGCTTTTTCTTTTGTTTTACAAACGCTCTTACTTCCTCCCAGGGAGGGGGATTACCTAGCTAGGTTATCAGATATAACGTAAGCGCTTTTTGTTCAATACTGAAGCTGTAAACATAAAGCGCACCTTAACAGTTGAATAGAACGAAACCTTGACCTGAGCGCTTGCCCTAGTAATGACAGGGGGGATAAGCGAATGACTACAGCGTTA